>NZ_JBICZB010000036.1:0-47107 GCF_043201815.1 Kitasatospora sp. NPDC048296 | reverse complement strand
GCCCCGCTGGGGCCGGCTGAACTCCCTCCACCCCCACCCCCGCCCCCCCCGGGCCCCGCACGACCCGGGGGCGGCCCCGCCCCCCGACGGCCGGGGCCCGCCCCGGGAGTTCGGCGCGCAGACCGGTGCGCCGATGGGAACTCAGACGTTGACGCCGAAGTCCTGGGCGATGCCGCGCAGGCCGGAGGCGTAGCCCTGGCCGATGGCGCGGAACTTCCACTCGCCGCCGTTGCGGTACAGCTCGCCGAAGACCATCGCGGTCTCGGTGGAGGCGTCCTCGGAGAGGTCGTAGCGGGCCAGCTCCGAGTTGTCGGCCTGGTTCACCACACGGATGAAGGCGTTGCGGACCTGGCCGAAGTTCTGGCCGCGACTCTCGGCGTCGTAGATCGACACCGGGAAGACGATCTTCTGCACGTCCGCCGGGACGCCGACCAGGTTGACCTTGATCGCCTCGTCGTCGCCCTCGCCCTCACCGGTGCGGTTGTCGCCGGTGTGCTCGACCGAGCCGTCCGGGCTCTTCAGGTTGTTGAAGAACACGAAGTTGCCGTCCGAGCCGACCTTGCCCTGGTCGTTGCAGAGCAGCGCGCTGGCGTCCAGGTCGAAGTCCGTCCCGGTGGTGGTCCGGACGTCCCAGCCCAGGCCGACCACGACGGCCTGGAGCCCGGGGGCCTCCTTGGTGAGCGAGACGTTGCCGCCCTTGCTGAGGCTGACTCCCACGTGTCCTCCAAGAATCGGGAGGCACGGCTGGTGCCCCCGCGGTGGTGCGGTTCGAGGCCGGCCGCCCGGAACCGGACGTAAGCCCCACCCCGCCAACGGCCCGAGCGTAGTGCCCGGTTCCCGCACACACCTCCGAACGGGGCCCGGGGCACCTCCGAACGGGCCCGGAACGCCTCCGAACGGGGTCCGGAGCCCCTGCTCGGGGGCTTCAGAGGGCTGCGAGGGCCTTCAGGTACTCCTGCTCGTCCCGGGCCTCCGGGAGGCCGTTGAGGACGCTCCAGCGCACCGTGCCGGCCTCGTCGATCACGAAGGTGCCGCGCAGCGGGCAGCCCTTCTCCTCGTCCAGCACGCCGTAGGCCCGGGCGACCTCGCCGTGCGGCCAGAAGTCGGCGAGCAGCGGGAACTCCAGGCCCTCCCGGTCGGCGAGGACGCGCTGGCTGAACTGGGAGTCGCAGGAGACCCCGAGCACCTGGACCCGGTCGTTCTGCAGCCCGGCCAGCTCCCGCTGGATCGCGCCCAGCTCGCCGGTGCACACGCCGGTGAAGGCGAACGGGTAGAAGACCAGCACCACGTGCTTGCGGCCCCGGAAGTCGGCGAGCCGGACGCTCTCCCCGTGCTGGTTGTTGAGCTCGAAGTCCGGAGCCGGGGTGCCGACCGCGACGGTCATGAGCGGGACCTTTCTGACGCGACTCCGGCGCGAGTGCGGCGCGACCGGACCGCGCGGCGGGCGCGGCAGGGCACATCCTCGCATTCGCTCACGGACGTTCGGCCGAACGGATGAGGCGCTCCGCCGGGCGGCCCAGCCCTTTCGCCCTCGGCGAACAGCCCCGGCCCAAAGACGCGAAAAGCGCCGGGCCCCGCCGGAGGAGTACTCCGACGGGGCCCGGCGCTCGGCTTCAGGGCCCGTTCAGCGCTGCTTGGGCTGCTTCGCCGTGGACTTGGTGGCCAGGCGGGTGGCCGCCCAGTCCTTGGCGATCGCGATCGAGCTGGTCTGCGACAGGCCGGAGGTCTTCGCCGCGTCCGCGATCTCGGAGGCCTCGATGTGGCCGTCGCGGCCGGTCTTGGGCGTCAGCAGCCAGATCAGACCGCCCTCGGCCAGGTACTCCAGGGCGTCGACGAGGGCGTCCGTGAGGTCCCCGTCGTCGTCGCGGTGCCAGAGCAGGACGGCGTCCGCGACGTCGTCGTAGTCCTCGTCGACGAGATCCGTCCCGGTGATCTCCTCGATGCCTTCACGGAGATCCTGGTCAGTGTCGTCGTCGTACCCCAGCTCCTGGACGATCTGGCCCTCTTCGAAGCCGAGACGGGTCGCCGGGTTGGACTTGTCCGCGGGGTCCGCGGTCGCGCTCACGGGAATAACCTCCAGTATTCGGCTCGGCGTCCATGCCGAGGCTGTGGCCGTAGTCCACACGGGCGCGGCGGTTCGCGCAAGTACCCGACCCCCGATCCCCTCCAAAGGTTGACGTGTCACAGCGGGACACGCCGGTCGACGTGTCGGGAATCACACCGATTTGCCCTTCTCTGCGTGAGACAAGGATGCTTCGGGTGGTCCCGGCCCACAGGCCGCACACGTGCCCGAGATACGAACGGCATTCGGGGTCCGCGTGTGCGCGGGCGTAGAGTCTCCTGTTGGCCCTCACCCCGGCCGCCCGCCATCGGGCGGACGGGACACCAGGTCGGACCACCTCTTTTCGTAACACCCGGGGGTGTACGGAGCGGACGAAGACGCCCGCACCGCGCGCCACCAGACCGGCCCGCCCACCAGGCGGAACGGTTACCGATCGGTAGAGATGACGGATCTCCGAGCGCGGTAGCACGATGGAGGCGGCGCGACACACCTCAGTTTCGACCGACAGTGAAGGAACAGCGTGGCTTCCGGATCCGATCGCAACCCGATCATCATTGGCGGCCTTCCGAGTCAGGTCCCGGACTTCGATCCCGAGGAGACCGCGGAATGGCTGGAGTCGCTCGATGCGGCCATCGACGAGCGGGGGCGTGAGCGTGCCCGTTACCTGATGCTGCGGCTGATCG
Organism: Kitasatospora sp. NPDC048296; assembly: GCF_043201815.1. Lineage (NCBI taxonomy): Bacteria > Bacillati > Actinomycetota > Actinomycetes > Kitasatosporales > Streptomycetaceae > Kitasatospora > Kitasatospora sp. NPDC048296. Next base: position 44,362 of record NZ_JBICZB010000036.1, on the reverse strand, counting down.
AGCGCGCCCGCGAGAAGCGTGTCTCCGTGCCCGAGATGCGCAGCACGGACTACGTCAACACCATCGCGACCAAGGACGAGCCGTTCTTCCCCGGCAACGAGGAGATCGAGCGCAAGATCCTCAACGCGACCCGTTGGAACGCGGCCGTCATGGTCTCCCGGGCGCAGCGCCCGGGCATCGGCGTCGGTGGCCACATCGCCACCTTCGCCTCCTCCGCGTCGCTCTACGACGTCGGCTTCAACTACTTCTTCCGCGGCAAGGACGCCGAGGGCGAGTCGGGCGACCAGATCTTCTTCCAGGGTCACGCCTCCCCCGGCATCTACGCCCGCGCCTTCCTGCTGGACCGACTCACCGAGCAGCAGCTCGACGCGTTCCGCCAGGAGAAGTCGAAGGCCCCGTACGGCCTGTCCAGCTACCCGCACCCGCGGCTGATGCCGGACTTCTGGGAGTTCCCGACCGTCTCGATGGGCCTCGGCCCGCTCGGCGCGATCTACCAGGCGCGGATGAACCGCTACCTGGAGCACCGCGGCATCAAGGACACCTCGGACTCGCAGGTGTACGCCTTCCTCGGCGACGGCGAGATGGACGAGCCCGAGTCGCTCGGCCAGCTGTCGCTGGCCGCCCGCGAGGGCCTGGACAACCTGACCTTCGTGGTCAACTGCAACCTGCAGCGCCTCGACGGCCCGGTCCGCGGCAACGGCAAGATCATCCAGGAGCTGGAGTCCCAGTTCCGGGGCGCCGGCTGGAACGTGATCAAGCTCATCTGGGACCGCAGCTGGGACCCGCTGCTCGCGCAGGACCGCGACGGCGTCCTGGTGAACAAGATGAACACCACCCCGGACGGCCAGTTCCAGACCTACGCCACCGAGACCGGCGACTACATCCGCGAGCACTTCTTCGGCGGCGACCTGCGCCTGCGCGCCATGGTCGAGAACATGACCGACCACCAGATCCAGCACCTGGGTCGCGGCGGCCACGACCACAAGAAGATCTACGCGGCGTTCAAGGCGGCCCGCGAGCACAAGGGCCAGCCGACGGTCATCCTCGCCCAGACGGTCAAGGGCTGGACGCTGGGCCCCAACTTCGAGGGCCGCAACGCCACCCACCAGATGAAGAAGCTGACGGTCGAGGACCTGAAGCGCTTCCGCGACCGGCTGCACCTGCCGATCACCGACAAGCAGCTGGACGAGGGCTACCCGCCCTACTACCACCCGGGTCGCGACTCCGAAGAGATCCAGTACATGCACGACCGCCGCAGCGAGCTGGGCGGCTACGTGCCGACCCGCAAGGTGCGCCCGCGCCCGCTGGTGCTGCCCGGCGACGACGCGTACAAGGCGGTCAAGAAGGGGTCCGGCAACCAGACCATCGCCACCACCATGGCGTTCGTCCGGGTGCTCAAGGACCTCATGCGGGACAAGGGCATCGGCAACCGCTTCGTGCCGATCGCGCCGGACGAGTACCGCACCTTCGGCATGGACTCGCTGTTCCCGTCGGCGAAGATCTACAACCCGCTGGGCCAGACCTACGAGTCGGTCGACCGCGACCTGCTGCTGGCCTACAAGGAGTCGCCGACCGGCCAGATGCTGCACGACGGCATCTCCGAGGCCGGCTGCACCGCCTCGTTGATCGCCGCCGGTTCGTCCTACGCGACCCACGGCGAGCCGCTGATCCCGGTGTACGTCTTCTACTCGATGTTCGGGTTCCAGCGCACCGGCGACCAGTTCTGGCAGATGGCCGACCAGCTGGCCCGCGGCTTCGTGATCGGCGCCACCGCCGGCCGCACCACGCTGACCGGTGAGGGCCTGCAGCACGCCGACGGCCACTCGCACCTGCTGGCCTCGACCAACCCCGGCGTCGTCGCGTACGACCCGGCGTACGGCTTCGAGATCGCGCACATCGTCCAGGACGGTCTGCGTCGGATGTACGGCTCCAGCGCCGAGCACCCGCACGGCGAGGACGTGTTCTACTACATGACCGTCTACAACGAGCCGATCAAGATGCCGGCCGAGCCCGAGAACGTCGACGTCGAGGGCATCCTCAAGGGTCTGCACAAGTACGCGCCGGGCACCGCCGGCCAGATCCCGGCCCAGATCCTCGCCTCCGGCGTGGCCGTGCCGTGGGCCCTGGAGGCCCAGCGCATCCTCGCCGAGGAGTGGAACGTCAAGGCCGACGTCTGGTCCGCGACCTCCTGGAACGAGCTGCGCCGCGACGCGGTGGAGACCGAGGAGTTCAACCTGCTGCACCCCGAGGAGCAGCAGCGGGTGCCGTACGTGACCCAGAAGCTCCAGGGTGCCGAGGGCCCGTTCGTCGCCGTGTCCGACTGGATGCGCGCCGTTCCGGACCAGATCGCCCGCTGGGTGCCGGGCCAGTACCAGTCGCTGGGCGCCGACGGCTTCGGCTTCGCCGACACCCGCGGTGCGGCCCGTCGCTTCTTCCACATCGACGCGCAGTCGGTCGTCCTGGGCGTGCTCACCGAGCTCGCCAAGCAGGGCAAGATCGACCGCTCGGCGCTGAAGGAGGCGATCGACCGCTACCAGCTGCTGGACGTGACCGCGGCCGACCCGGGTGCCGCCGGCGGCGACGCCTGATCACCCGCTAACGCCTGAAGGGGCCGGACCTCCGTACGGGGGGTCCGGCCCTTCGGCGTTCCCGGCGGTTGTCGGCCCTCACACCGGTGTGGGGGCCTACGCTCGGCGGCATGACGAACGAGATCACCGGACAGCACCCCGAACCCGCCGACGGCACGGGCGAGTTCAACCGCAAGGTCATCGCCGAGTTCCGCTCCCGCGCGGGGGTGGTGGGCGGCGAGCTCAGCGGCATGCCGCTGCTGCTGCTCACCGTGCTCGGCGCCCGCAGCGGCGAGCCGCGCACCACCCCGCTGGTCTACCTGCCGGACGGCGAGCGGCTGGTGGTGTTCGCCTCCAACGGCGGCAGCGACACCGACCCGGTCTGGTACCGCAACCTGGTCGCCCACCCGGAGGTCACCGTCGAGGTCGGCGCCGAGCGCTACCCGGCCGTGGCCGCCGCGGTCGACCCGGCCGAGCACGACGCGCTCTGGGCCCGGCAGGTCGCCGCCCAGCCCCAGTTCGGGGGCTACCGCACCGCCGCCCGGACCGTCCCGCTGGTGGCGCTCACCCGGGTCTGAACGACGCGACGGTCCCGGACTCCGTCGGGAGTCCGGGACCGTCGCGTACGGGTGTCCGTCAGATGTGCACGGCCGGGCCCGCGTCGGTGCTGCCGCGGCGGGCGAGCAGGCCGAGCACGGCGGCGCCGAACGCCACCACGGCGGCCACCGCGAAGGCGAGCGACATGCCGCTGACGAAGGACTGGTGCACGGCGCCGGCCATCGCGTCCACCGCCTGCTGCGGGGTACCGGGCGGGGCCGGCGGGGCGATGCCGAGCTGGGCGGCCTGCTTGAGGCCCTCGGCCTGCGGGCCCTCCACCGGCGGCAGGCCGGCCTTGGCCCAGTTGCCGGGCAGTACCTCGCCGACCTTGGCGGCCATCAGCGCGCCCAGCACGGCGGTGCCGAGGCTGCCGCCGACCTGCATCGCGGACTGCTGCAGGCCGCCGGCCACGCCGGACAGCTCCAGCGGGGCGTTGCCGACGATGACCTCGGTGGCGCCGACCATGACCGGGCTGATGCCGAGGCCCATCAGGACGAACCAGAGCGACATCACGCCGGTGCCGGAGCCGGTGTCCAGGGTGGACATGCCGCACATCGCGGCGGTGGTGATCAGCATGCCCGCCACGATCGGGATCCGCGGGCCGAGCTTGCCGATCACGATGCCCGCCACCGGCGAGCCGACGATCATCATGCCGGTCATCGGCAGCAGGTGGACGCCGGCCTCGACCGGCTTCATCCCGTGCACGTTCTGCAGGTAGAAGGTCACGAAGAAGATCGCGCCGAAGAACGCGAAGGCCATCAGCACCATCAGCAGCACGCCCGCCGACAGCGGCACCGAGCGGAACAGGCCGAGCGGGATCAGCGGTTCCTTCGCCCGGCCCTGCCAGAACGCGAAGAGCGCCATCAGCACCACCGCGCCGCCCAGGAACAGCAGCGTCCTGGCGTCGCCCCAGCCCCACACAGGGGCCTTGATGATGCCGAAGACCAGCGCGAACATCCCGGCGGAGAGCAGCGCGATGCCGGGCACGTCGAAAGACTTGACGGCGTTCTCGGCCCGGACGTCCTTGAGGATCCACAGGCCCAGGCACAGCGTGATCAGGCCGACCGGGATGTTGATGAAGAAGACCGACTCCCAGCTGACGTGCTCGACCAGCAGGCCGCCGACGATCGGGCCGGCCGCGCTGGAGGCGCCGATCACTCCGCCCCAGATGCCGATCGCCATGTTGAGCTTCTCGGCCGGGAAGGCCCCGCGCAGCAGGCCGAGCGCGGCCGGCTGGAGCAGCGCGCCGAACAGGCCCTGCAGGACGCGGAAGGCGATCACGGTCTGGATGTTGCCGGCGAAGCCGATCGCGGCCGAGGTGGCGGCGAAGCCGACCCCGCCGACCAGGAACGTGGTCTTGTGGCCGAACCGGTCGCCGATCTTGCCTGCGGTGATCAGGAAGACCGCGAGCGCCAGCAGGTAGCCGCTGGTGACCCACTGGATCTCGGACGGCGCCGCGTTCAGCTTCTCCTGGATCACCGGGTTGGCGATCGCGACGATCGTGCCGTCCAGGGCAACCATCATCACGCCGACCGCGACGGTCAGCAGGGTCAGCCAGGGGTGCCCCTTGAGCCCTCCCCCGGTCGGCGGATTCGGCGGCGGTGCGTCCGCCTTGGAGTTCTTGACGACGGACTGGCTCATCTGGGCCCTCCGGGGGCGTGCCGAGATTCGGAACGTGGGAGTGGCGCCGCGACGACCCACCCGTCCCCACGAGTGCCCGGCCGACGGGCGCCACTGTCCGCAGATTATGACAGTCTCTGACATTCGGCAAACAATGACTTCTGACCTGCACTGACATTTGTCAGGGGGCTAAGGTTGTGCTCCCACCCGCCACACCAGCGCCCCGGAAGGCCCCCGCCATGGCCGCTCACACCCCCCGCACCCTCGGCACCCCGGAGGGCCTCGGCCGGACGCCCGGACTGCGGGAGCGCAAGAAGCAGCAGACCCGGGACGCCCTGGTGCAGGCCGCCCACGTGCTCTTCCTCAGCCAGGGCTTCGCCCGCACCACCGTCGACGAGATCGCCTCCGCCGTGGACGTCTCCCAGCGCACCTTCTTCCGCTACTTCGCCAACAAGGACGAGGTCGCCCTCGCCGTGATGGCCGACGCCGAGGACTACTTCATCGAGTGCCTGCGCCACCGCCCGGCCGAGGAGACCCCGCTCCAGGCGCTGCGAGCCTCGATCGTCAAGGCCTGGCGCGACCTCGGGAAAGCCCAGACCCCCGGGCCCGGCTCGATCCGCAGCGCCCTGGAGCTGCTGCGGATCATCGAGGACACGCCCGCGCTGCTCGCCGCCCACCTGCGCCGGGTCACCGACCAGGAGCGGCTGGTGGCCCAGGTGCTCGCCGAGCGCGAAGGGCTGGACCCGGCCGAGGACCTGCGGCCGGTCGTGCTCGCCGCCGTCTTCGGCGGCCTGCTGCGCGCCGCCCACCTGTCCTGGACCGCCGAGCAGGAACCGGCCGGGCCCGAGGCCATGGTCACGGTGATCGAACGCCACTTCGACCAGCTCGGTCCGGCCCTGGCCGGCCACTGGCGCCCCTGAGCGCTCGCGTCGTACCCGAGTGCTACCCCGGATCCCGGACCCAGGTCGGACGCCGAGCGGCCACCGCGCCCCTAGTCTGGCCGGATGATCAACTCGTCCACCGGGTCCGGCCCCCGCGGCGCGGTGCGGGCCATGCTCACCACGCTCCTGCGACCGTCCGCCGACCACACCCCGCTGCTTGCCCGGTCCCCTCGGCCGTGGATCCGCCACCTCCCGTACGTCCTCGTCGTGGCCTCGATCGCCTCGCTGCTGCCCAGCGGGATCAATGTGATGGCCAACGACTACGGGCTCAACGGGGGGCTCGCCGGCGCCCTCGCGGTCGCGCAGACCGCCCCCCTGCTGCTCGCGGTGAGCCGACCGCTGGCCGCCTGGTGGATGATCGGCAGCACCGATCTGCTGGCCGCCCTGCTGGTCCTGACCACCGGGAGCGGGACCGGCGGCCCCTGGCCCTGGATCCCCACCAGCCTGGTCGGCTACCTGTTCCTGATGGTCCCGCTCTCCCTCCGCGAGCCGCGGCGCACCCTGGTCGCGGTCTGGCTGGTCACCGCCGGCGCCGGGACCGCCCTGTCGGTCGCCGGGATCGGCTCCCGCTACACCGGGGACAACACCATCCTCGCGGTCGCCCTGACCGGCGCCGTCCTGGTGCTCGGCGGAGCCCTCCGGGAAAGCGCCGAGGCGCGCCGACTGCTCAAGCAACAGGAGCAGATCAGCGAGGTGGAACGCGAGCGGCGCACCCTGCTGGAGGAACGCGCCAGGATCGCCCGGGAGTTGCACGACGTGGTGGCCCACCACATGTCGGTGATCGCCGTCCAGGCCGCCAGCGCGCCGTACCGGATCGAGGGCGTACCGGCCGACGCCGCCGAGGAGTTCGGCACGATCGCCGACGCCGCCCGGGAGTCGCTGGCCGAGATGCGGCGGCTGCTCGGCGTGCTGCGCAGCGAGGAGTCCACTGCGGAGAAGACCCCGCAGCCAGGAGTGGGCCAACTCGCCCAGCTGGTCGAGACGGTGGGACGGGCCGGGGTGCCCGCCGAACTGACCGTGGACGAGGGGCTGGCCGAGCGGGTGCCGCAGGCCGTCGGCCTGTCCGTCTACCGGATCGTGCAGGAGGCGCTGGCCAACGTGGTCCGGCACGCCCCCGGCGCGCGGACCTGGGTGTCGCTCTCGGCGGACGGCCCGGAACTGCGGCTGACCGTGGTCAACGCGCCCCCGCCGCAGCGCACCGAGTCGCTGGAGGCCTCGGTCGAGGGCACCGGGCAGGGTCTGGTCGGAATGCGCGAACGCGTCCGGCTGGTCGATGGCAGGCTGGACACCGGCCCGCTGCCGGACGGCGGCTTCAAGGTGGCCGCCGTCCTGCCGCTCGACCTTCCTCTGGAGACGCCCGCATGACCATCCGCGTGATCATCGTCGACGACCAGGCCATGGTGCGGGCCGGCTTCGCCGCCCTGCTCAACGCCCAGAGCGACATCGACGTGGTGGGGGACGCGGCGGACGGCGCCCAGGCCCTGGAGGTCACCGGGCGCACCCACCCCGACGTGGTGCTGATGGACGTCCGGATGCCCGTCATGGACGGCCTGGAGGCGGCCCGGCGGCTGCTCGACCCGGCCACCGGTAGTCGGGGAGGCGGCGGCGCGCACCGGCCCAAGGTGCTGATGCTGACCACCTTCGACGTGGACGACTACGTGTACGAGGCGCTGCGCGCCGGGGCCAGCGGCTTCCTGCTCAAGGACGCCCCGCCGGCCGACCTGATCGCCGCGGTCCGGGTGGTCGCGGCCGGCGAGGCGCTGCTCGCCCCCTCGGTGACCCGCCGGCTGATCGAGGACTTCGCCCGCAGCCGCCCCGCCAAGCGCCGCGACCCCAAGCTGCGGCTCAACGGCCTGACCCCGCGCGAGACCGAGGTGCTGGAGCTGATCGCCCGCGGCCTGTCCAACCAGGAGATCGCCGGGCAGCTGGTGCTCGCCGAACAGACCGTCAAGACCCACATCGGCCGCATCCTCGCCAAGCTCGACCTGCGCGACCGCGCCCAGGCCGTGGTGCTGGCCTACGAGTCCGGGCTGGTGGCACCCGGTCAGTAGCTGCTACTCGCCCGCTCACCTCCGGGGCGCTCTGATCCGGTGCCGACGGTCGGCGCTCCCTCGCTCCTCCGTCACTCCCTCGCTTCTCCCTTTCGACACCGGCGCGCCCCTTCGGCTCGGGGCGGTGCCACCCCTGATACCCGGGTAGCACCCCGGGGTTGGCCCCGCGGTGTGACGTCCGCGGGGCCGTCGCATTTCTACCTTCCTCCCCATCGACAGCCGAACCGGCTCGGCAGCCGAACGGACGAGGGAGAGCAGGGACATGCGCACATTTCGGGCCAGGCGGGCGATCGCCGCCACCGCGGTGGCGCTGGCGGCGCTGCTCGGCGCGGGCGGCTGGGCCGCCGACACCCAGACCGCCGTGACCGGCCCGCCGCCCGGCAGCGCCGCCTGGACCGCCGACACCGCGTCCGGCCTCCGGCCGCCCGACCCGGCCACCGCCACGCCCGCCCAAGTCGCCGCCTTCTTCGCCGGGTTGACCCCGGCGCAGCAGGACGCCCTGGCCGCCCGGCACCCGCTGGTGGTCGGCAACCTGGACGGCGCCCCGGTCCGACTCCGCTACCGGGCCAACACCCTGGCCCTCACCGCCGAGCGCGACCGGGAACTCGCCCGGGCCACCGACCCGGCACTCACCCCGCAGGACCACCAGGCCGCCCGCACCCGCGCCGAGCGCTACCGCACCCTGCTGGACGGCGGCCGGCAGATCCTCGCCTTCGACCCGCGCGGCCGCGGCCAGGTCGCCGAGGTGTACGGCAACCTCGCCGCCGCCCGCCGCTCCGCCGTGATCGTCCCCGGGTCGGACATCGACCTGCTGAGCTTCGACCGCGCCGGCGACCCGTACGGCAGCCCCGCCGGAATGGCCCGCGCCCTGTACGGGGCCACCGACGGGCAGAGCGCCGTGATCGCCTGGGCCGGCTACACCACCCCGGTCGGCCTCGGCCCGGACGCCGTCACCGAGGACCTCGCCCGGGCCGGCGCCACCCGGCTGACCCGACTGCTGGACGGACTCGCCGTCAGCACCCGGCCGCAGGCCCCGCCCACGGTGTTCTGCCACAGCTACGGCTCGGTGGTCTGCGGCCTGGCCCGCCCGAACCCGGCCCAGGCCTCCGGCCTGGTGGTGCTGGGCTCGCCCGGCATGGGCGTCGACTCGGCCGCCGACCTCGACCCGCGCGTCCCGCTCTGGGCCACCACCCGCAACGGCTCGGACTGGATCGGCGACGTGCCCAACGTCCGGCTGTTCGGCCTCGGCCACGGCGCCGACCCGACCGACCCCGGCTTCGGCGCCCGCCCGCTGCCCGCCACCGGATCCCACGGCCACTCCGGCTACTTCACCCCCGACACCGCCTCGCTCGCCGCCTACGCCGCCATCGCCCTCGGGCGCGGCTGACCCCTCCGAGCCCAGCACTGGAAGGAGCACCGCCATGGCCCACCCGCTCACCGCCCTGCGCCGCGCCGCCGAGAAGGTCGACGCCCGGACGCCCGAGACCCGCGACCGCGCCCTGGACGGGCTGCGCGCCCTCGCCCTGCTCGCCGTGCCGATCGGGCACTGGATGCTCGGCGGCCTCACCCTCTCCCCCGACGGCGCCCTGCACAACGCCAGCCCGCTCTCCTCGCTCGGCTTCTTCGCCCCGGTCAGCTGGGCGCTGCAGATGCTCGGGGTGTTCTTCCTGGTCGGCGGCCACTCCTCGGTCCGCTCGCTGGAGCGCGGCCGGGAGAAGGGCCTGACGTACGGGAGTTGGCTGCGGAGCCGGACGGTCCGGCTGCTGCGCCCGGTGCTCGGGGTGACGGCCGTCTGGGCGGTGCTGATCCCGCTGCTGCCCCGGCTCGGCGTCCCGGCGGACACCCTGCGCACCGGTGCCACGCTGGTGGTGCAGCCGCTCTGGTACATCGGGGTCTACCTGGGCCTGACTGCGCTCACCCCGCTCTGCGCGGCCTTCGCGCGGCGGCTGGGCGGCTGGTCGGCGGGCCTGCCGGCGGTCGCGGTCGCGGCGGTCGACCTGCTGCGGTACGGGCCGTGGGCCGAGGCGGTGCCGTCCTGGGTCGGGCTGCTGAACATCCTGCCGGGCTGGCTGTTCGGCTACCAGCTCGGCGTGCTGTGGGCGCGGGGCCGGCTCGGCAGGCCGGCCGCCCGGGTGCTGCTGCTCGGCGGCGGAGCGCTGTTCGCCGCACTGCTGCTGGTGTTCCACTACCCGGCGAGCATGGTCGGCGTGCCCGGTGTCGAGCGCACCAACTCGCACCCGCCGTCCCTGCTGGTGCTCGCCCTGGCGGCGGTGCAGTGCGGCGCCGCGGTGCTGTTGCGGGACCGGCTGGGCCGGCTGCTGACCCGCCGTCCGCTGCTCTGGCTGCCGGTGGTGGTGGTCAACCTGTCGGCGATGACGATCTTCTGCTGGCACCAGAGCGCGATGCTCGCGGTGGCGGTGCCCGGCGCGGCCGGCCTGGGCGCCGTCCCGGGGCTGACCACGACGCCGGACTCGCTCGGCTGGGTGGCCGCCCGGCTGGCGCTGCTTCCGCTGTTCGGAGCCGCGCTGGTGGCGATCGGGTGGTTCACCCGGCGCTTCGACGGGCCCTGGACGGCGTTCTCCCGGGTCGGCAAGGCGGCGGCCGGGGCCGCGGCGGCGCTCTTCGCCGCGTACGCGCTGGGCGTGGTGTGAGCCTGCCGTACCGGCGGTGACCTGCGCCGGAGGGCAGGGCCTGGAGGGGGCGTGGACCGACCGGTCCGCGCCCCCTCGGCCGTTCCGGCGCACCCGAGGAACGGGACCGCCCCAAGGGGTGCATCCGCATGCGAACCACCACGCACTGTGATGTTCTGTGACTGTCGGCGACCGTCGCTGGACCGCCCGCCCACGGCCCGTCCGCCCGCATTCGCCGCACCCCCGAACGCCCCGTCCCCGAAAGTCCCTTCCTGAGGAGACCCATGTCCCCGTCCCCACCCCGCCCGCAGCCCCGGCCCCGGGCCGGCCGTCGGCTGCCGGCCACCGCCGTGGTCCTCGCGGTCACCGCCGGCACCCTGCTGAGCGCCGTCGCGCCGGCCGTCGCCCACGGCGGGGACGACCTCGCCCCGCACGTCGACTCCCACCGGGTGGCCGAGGAGCTGCGACAGGACGAGGTCGCCACCCTCGGCCAGGAGCACGCCGAGGAGCACGCCCGGATGCGCGCGGCGGTGCGCGGCATCGGCGACTACCCGCAGACCACCCGCACCAACCGGTACAACGCCCTGACGGCGTCCCAGGCCGACCACAACAAGGCCTTCGCCCCGGACACCTGGGGGGCGTTCAAGGAGTACTTCCCCTCCCCGGACTTCGGCGACCACGTCGCCCTGCTGCCGACCGGCAAGGTGCTGCTGTTCTCCTTCGAGCGGATCGAGACCAACCCGGAGAAGGAGCCCGCCCCCACCCAGACCACCGGCAAGGAGAACGCCGGCCGGGCCTTCCTCTGGGACCCCGCCAAGGGCACCGGGACGAGCGCGTTCAAGCAGGTCAACCCGCCGGTCTTCGACATGCCGGACGGCCTGGGCGAGCCCCGCCCGGTGCCGTTCTTCTGCTCCGGCCACTCCTTCCTGCCCAACGGCATGCTCGGCGTCTTCGGCGGCAACCTGGGCGGCAACGGCGGCACCGGCGCCAAACTCTCACTGATCTTCGACCCGTGGACCGAGACCTGGACCCGCAACCCCGACATGTCGGTGGGCCGCTGGTACCCCTCGGTGGTGACCGGCGCCGACGGGCGGCAGCTGATCATGTCCGGCCAGTCCGAACTGGGCTACGGCACCCCCACCCCGGTGGTCGAGCGCTTCCCCGCCAAGGCCTTCGCGGTGCCGCTGAAGAAGACCGACGTCCCCAAGGACACCCCGGTCGAGCGGTTCAAGGTGGACGCCCCGTTCACCACCGACTACCCGCACCTGTTCTCGCTCAACGACGGCAACGTCTACGGCTTCGGGCGCCAGGCCGCCGAGCAGTGGAAGTTCGACCCGGTCGCCGAGACCCGCGCCGACCTGACCGCCCGCCCGGACGGCCGCAAGCGCAACTACGGCTCCGCCGTGATGCTGCCCGCAGGCGCCAACGGCCCGGACTCCGCGCTGGTCCTCGGCGGCGACCGGGACAACCCGAGCACCCTGCGCTTCGCCAACGGCAGTTGGACCGCCGAGAAGTCGCGCGCCTTCGGCCGCACCCAGGACGACACCGTCCTGCTGCCCAACGGCCGGCTGATGACGGTCAACGGCGCCTACGACATCCGCGACTACGGCAACGGCCCGTACAACCCCAACGCCGACCTCAAGTACCGCCAGATCGAGCTGCGCGACGACCAGGGCAACTGGCAGCTCGGCCCGGTGCAGCGGCTGCCGCGCGGCTACCACTCCAACGCCGTGGTGCTGCCGGACGGCCGGATCATGGTGACCGGCGACGAGCTCCAGCAGATGGCCAACAACACGGACATCAACGGCACCGTGAGCGGCGTCCCGGGCACCTCCGGGCCGATCAACATGAACGGCACCATCGAGATCTACGAGCCGGCCTACCTGCACCAGGGCAGTCGGCCCACGCTGGACAACGCGCCCACCGTACCCATCGGTTACAACAAGAACTTCACGGTCACCAGCACGACCTCGGACCAGGTGGTCAAGGCCGTCCTGCTCGCGCCCACCACCTCCACCCACTCCGTCAACACCAGCCAGCGCCACATCGACCTGCGGATCGCCAGCCAGGCCGGCAACCGGATCCAGCTCCAGGCCCCGCCGGACGCCAAGGCCGCGCCACCCGGCTGGTACATGGTCTTCCTCCTCGACGACAAGGGCGTGCCCAGCGAGGCGAAGTGGATCCAGCTCAGCTCCTCCGCCTGACCCCCACCCATCCAGAAAGGAACCCACCCCATGGCAACGGACCTGAGTCTGCGCGAGAGCGACGAGATCCAGGGCGACATCCTCGCCGGCTTCAAGAAGGACAACGTCAGCGTCCTCTTCCTCAAGTTCGAGGACGCCGCCCGGGCCCGCGACTGGCTGCGCAGACTGACCCCGCAGATCTCCACCACCCGTGAAGTCGCCGCGTTCAACGAGAGGTTCAGTGAGGCCAAGCAGGCCGCCGGCGGCGACGACCCCAAGTCGCTGACCGCCACCTGGCTGGGCGTGAGCTTCACGTACGAGGGCCTGCGGATGCTCTCCACCGCCGAGCCGCTCCCGACGCCCCCCTCGGGCGACAACGGCCTGAAGGCGTTCAAGGAGGGCTCGGCCAAGCGGGCCGGCGCGCTCGGTGACACCGGCGACAACTCCCCGGAGAACTGGCTGTTCGGCAACGGGAAGAACCAGCCGGTCCACGCCGTGCTGAAGATCTCCGCGGATACCGAGCGGGACCTCCAGTCGGCGATCGAGGCGCAGCGGATCGCCGCCGCCGAGTGCCGGGTCCTGATCGTCTACCAGCAGAACGCCCAGACCCTGCTGGGCAGCCGGCGCGGCAAGGAGCACTTCGGCTTCAAGGACGGCATCAGCGAGCCCGGTGTCCGGGGCTTCGACAAGCCCGACCCGACCAAGCCGGACGAGGTGGACGGCCACCCGGGCACCCGGCTGATCCCGGCCGGCGAGTTCGTCTGCGGCCTCGACAACGACCCGTTCAGCTTCGCCAAGGACCAGTACCCGGTCTGGACGCAGAACGGCTCCTTCCAGGTGATCCGTCGGCTCGCCCAGGACGTCCCCGGCTGGTGGTCGCAGGTCGCGGTCGAGTTGGGGGAGCTCAGGAGGGCCAAGGCCGTCCCGGACCACGCCACCACCGAGTGGCTGGCCGCCCGGATGGTCGGCCGCTGGCGCTCCGGCGCCCCGGTCTGCAAGCACCCGGACCGGGACGTGCCGAACAACCCGACCGCCGCCAAGGACAACGACTTCGCCTTCCGGGACGACCCGGAGGGCCTGACCACCCCGCTCTGGTCACACCTGCGCAAGACCGAACCGCGCGCCGGTCTGCAGGAGAGCCCGGACAAGCCCCCACTGGACGCCAGCGTCCTCAACGGCCGGCGGATCATGCGCCGCGGCACCCCGTACGGGGCCCCGTTCGACCCGGCCTCGGAGGGCCCGGGCGGCCCGGACGACCCGCGCGGCCTGCTCTTCATCTGCTACCAGGCTGACATCAAGCGGCAGTTCGAGTTCATCCAGGCCGACTGGATGGACCAGCCGAACTTCCCGCCGAACCGCGATTCGCGAGGGACCACCCCACCCGGGCACGAGGGGCCCCGCCCCGTACCCGGCAGGGACCCGGTCACCCAGAACTGCACGGACCCGGACACCGGCGAGGTCACCCCCGTCGACTTCGAGAGCCGGGGCACGAGCGGCCTGATCCAGCACACCCCGCTGAGCTTCCAGCAGTTCGTCCAGACCACCGGCTCGGTGTACGCCTTCATGCCCTCGCTGAGCATCCTGCGCGGGCTCTGCGAGGGCCGGCTCACCCCGGTCGGGCCGACCACCACGCAGACCGGCGGCCAGCCCACGACCCAGACCGGCGGGCAGACCGGCGGCCAGCCCGAGCCCCAGCCGGTGAAGGCCTACCCGTGCGACGAGTTCGTCGCCGTCCCCGACCAGTACCGCAAGGGCGGCCAGAGCCAGTACTGGGCCTTCCACGGCGACCGCTGCCGGCTGATCTCGATCGCCGACGGCTCCGCCCACACCGACCGCAAGGTCGAGGACGACACCTGGCTGACCACCTGGACCTGTCTGCAGGGCGTCGGCCGGGTGGACTGCGTGCTGCCCGTCCCGGACCAGCAGGACCCGGCCGGCAAGAGCTGGTACTGGGTGTTCCACAGCACCAGCGGCCGTCAGCAGTACCGGATGGTCTCGATCACCTGCGGCGGCGGCCGCTACACCACCGCACTGGAGCGCTCGGACCGCGACCTCACCTACTGGGGCTCGCTCAGCGGCGTCGGCCAGGTGGACTGCTGGCTGCCGGTGCCGGACCAGCAGCGGGTCGGCGGCAAGAGCTGGTACTGGTGCTTCCACACCACCAGCGGCCGCCAGCAGTACCGGCTGATCTCGATCGCCGACGGCTCCTCCCACACCGACGTGCGCGAGCGCACCGACCGCGAGCTCTCCCAGTGGGGCTCGCTGAACGGCCTGAGCCGGGTGGACTGCTTCCTGCCCGTCCCGGACTGCCAGCGGGTCAACGGGAGCAGCGAGTTCTGGGTGTTCTGCGGCCAGAGCTACCGCCGGATCTCGATCGCCGACGGCAGCGGCCACCCGGACCGCCTGGTCGACGGCGACCGCACCTGCGACAACTGGGCCTCGCTCGGCTGACCTCGACGGCGTAGCCACGCGCCCCCGGTGCGCCACCACGCGCGCCGGGGGCGCGCCGTCGGTGCCCTGCTCTACCCTGCGGCCATGGTGACGTTCGACGAGTTCCGCGCGATGGCCCTGGCCCTGCCGGAGTCCGCCCAGGAGCCGACCTGGGACATCGAGACCCTGCGGGTCCGGCACAAGATCTTCGCGATGGGCGCGCCGGAGAGCGGGAGCGTCACCGTCAAGGCCTCCCCCGAGGACCAGGCCGAGCTGCTCGCCGCCGAGCCCGCGGTGTTCTCCTTCGCCCCGTACGTCGGCCGGCACGGCTGGGTGCGGATCCGGCTGGACCTGGTCGACCCGCAGGAGCTGGACGACCTGGTCACCGAGGCCTGGCGGCGGACGGCGCCCAAGCGGCTGGTGCGCGAATTCGACGCCCGGCACGCCGGTTAGCGGCGTCGGAACGGCCACATACGGACGTCAGGAGGACACCCCCGGTTCATGTGATCCATCCCACAGTTTGGGCGTGTCCGTCACCCTCCTGTGACCTCTACGCTTGCGCAGGGAAGTCAGCAAATCCAATCGCACCCTCCGGGCACCGCCCGAGAAACGGTGACGGGCCCAAGGGAGTTGGTGCGGTGCGCAACCGTCGACGCTGGAAGCGCGTACTGATCGGGGCGTTCGCGGGTTGTGCCGTGCTCGCCGACGCCGGCGCCTCCGCGGCCGCGGCCGCGGTCTCCTCCGAGCAGCTGGCGATCTCCACGCCCCCGGCCGGCAGCGCCGCCTGGATCCAGGACCACACCTTCGGCCGCACCCTGCCCGACCCGGCCACCACCAGCCCGGCCGACGCCGCCGCCTTCTTCGCCTCGCTCGCCCCCACCGAGCTGGACCGGCTGATCAAGGACTACCCGCTGGTCGTCGGCAACTACGACGGCGCCCCGCTGGACCTGCGCTACCGCGCCAACCGGATCGCGCTGGCGAACGAGCGCGACGCCGCCCGGGTCCGCGCCCAGGACAAGAAGCTGGACGCCGACACCCGCGCGCTGGCCGTCTCCCGCGCCAACGACGTCGAGCACCTGCTCAGCCCCGGCCGGCAGATCCTGGCCTTCGACCCGCGCGGCCGCGGCCTGGTCACCGAGGTGTGGGGCGACCTCGCCGACGCCGAGCGGATCTCCGTGATCGTCCCCGGCTCGGACGCCGACCTCGGCCACTTCGACCAGAGCGCCGAACCGCTGCGCTCCCCGGCCGGCATGGCCCGCGCCCTGTACGGCGAGGAACAGCGCCAGGCCCCGGGCACCCGTACCGCCGTGATCGCCTGGACCGGTTACGTCACCCCCTCCGGCCTCGGCCCGGACGCCGCCACCTCCCGGCTCGCCGACGTCGGCGCGCCCCGGCTGGAGCGGCTGCTGGCCGGCCTCAAGGAGACCACCCGCCCGGACGCGCCCCCGGCGCTGCTCTGCCACTCGTACGGCTCGGTGGTCTGCGGCACCGCCGGCCCGAAGATCCCGCGCGCGGCCGCCTCGCCGTCCGACACCTCGGGCATCACCGACATGATGGTGTTCGGCAGCCCCGGCATGGGCGTGCAGGGCGCCGCCGAGCTGGGCACCGGCGTGCACGTGTGGGCCACCCGCAACCCCAGCGACTGGATCGGCAAGGTCCCGTTCCTGGAGGTCGGCAAGCTCGGCCACGGCGCCGACCCGACCGGCGACGGCTTCGGCGCGGAGCAAATCTCCTCGGCCCGGGCGTCCGGCCACAACGGCTACTTCAGCGACGGCACCGACAGCCTGCACAACTTCGCGGCGATCTCGCTCGGCGACTACCCGGACGTCGTCCGGACCACGCCCAACTCCTGAGCCGGCCGGGGCCCACGAGTCAGGGCCCGGGAGCCGGGCCCTAGTCCTGGTACAGCCGCAAGGCCTCCGCCGCCGACCTGGCCAACTCGCGCCGGGCGGTCGGCGGGGCCAGCACCTCGACGTCCGCACCGAAGGCCAGCAGCGAGCGGACGGCCGCCGGGGACGAGAAGGCCATCGCCAGCTCGACCCACTCCTCGGCCGGCCCGGCCCCCGCCTCCGGGGGCAGCTCCGCGATCCGGCCGCCGTGGATGCGCAGGAACATGTCCAGCCGCCCGCGCCGGACCCGCACCCGCACCGGCAGCTCCTTGGGCACCCGCTCCACCTGCTCGCGCAGGACCGCCCACACCTCGCCGAGCCCCACCCCCGCGCGCCGCCGCACCGTCTCCTCGGTGGTCTCGGCGGCCAGCACCCGGTCGGCCCGGAACAGCCGCGGCTCGGCGTGCAGATCGGCCACCAGGTACCAGACCGAGGCCTTGCTGACCAGCCCGTACGGATCGACGGTGTAGTCCACCGGCGCGGGCGTGCCGCTGTGCCGGTAGCGCAGCCGCAGCCGCCGGTCGGCGAACACCGCGTACTGCAGCTCCCCCAGGTCCGGCCCGCTCCCGACGCCGGGCTGGGAGCCCTGCATCCAGCGGGCCGGGTCGACCAGGATCCGCTCGCTGACCCGCTCGGCCGCCGGGCGGTGCGGGGCGGGCAGGGCCGCCATCACCTTGCGCAGCGCCGAGCCGAGCGCGCCGTCCAGCCCGAGGTCGCTGTGCGCGCCCTGGGCGGAGAGCACGAACAGTGCCCGGGCCTCGTCCGCCGTCAGCCCGGTGACATCGGTGCGGTAGCCGGGCAGGAGGTTGATGCCGCCGTGCCGGCCGCGCTCGGTGAACACCGGCACCCCGGCCGCGGAGAGCGACTCCACGTCCCGGTAGATGGTGCGGACGGACACCTCCAGCCGTTCGGCGAGCTCGGTGGCGGGCACCCGGCCGCGGGTCTGGAGCAGCAGGAGGATCGAGAGCAGGCGGTCGGCCTTCATGGCACAAGAATCCCAGTAATCATGACGGCACTTGTCAGGTTTTACTGGGAGATTGCGTTCCGAGCCCGAGAGGCTCGAAAAACCGCACCGCACAAGGGAGCTGACCACCCGTGAACGCCGTCCAGGACGCCCGCCCGCAGTACCTGCTCGCCCTCGGCCAGCTGGAGAAGCTGTTCGCCGTGATCACCCCGGCCGAGCTCGACCGGCCCACCCCCTGCGAGGAGTTCACGCTGCGCCAGCTGCTGAACCACGTGGTCGGCGGCATCCACCGCTTCGCGTACATGGGCGAGGGCGGCCGCGCCGAGGACGTCCTGCCCGGCATCGTGGACCCGTCGGACGAGGGCTGGTCGGCCGCGCTCGCCCGGGCCGGCGCCCGCGCCACCGCCGCCT
This sequence comes from Kitasatospora sp. NPDC048296, assembly GCF_043201815.1. Taxonomy (NCBI): domain Bacteria; kingdom Bacillati; phylum Actinomycetota; class Actinomycetes; order Kitasatosporales; family Streptomycetaceae; genus Kitasatospora; species Kitasatospora sp. NPDC048296. The sequence goes on along the minus strand of NZ_JBICZB010000036.1, from coordinate 26,079 downwards.
GGGCGGACGACGCCAAGCTGGGCCGCCCGACCTTCGCCCCCTGGGGCGAGGCGCCCGGCGGCATGGTGGTCGGCGGCTACGTGATGGAGGCGACGACCCACGCCTGGGACATCGCGAAGTCCCTGGACAACGGCTTCGTGCTGGACGACGGGCTGGCGCACACCGCGCTGGCCATCGCCGAGGTCGCCCTGCCGGCCGAGAGCCGGGTCGAGGGCGTCCCCTTCGCCAAGGTGCAGCCGGTCGCCGAGGACGCCGACGTCCACACCCGGCTGGCGGCCTGGATGGGGCGCACGGTCTGAGCCGGACCCTGCGGTGACCGGGCCCGGGGGATAACGACCCCCGGGCCCGGTCACCGTCACTCCCGCGCTACTCCCGCCCGACGAAGGTGAAGTTCATGTCGGGGTAGCGGCCGCCGGCCACCTGCGCCGACACCGGCTCCAGCAGCGCCAGCTCCTCCGCGGTGAGCCGCAGGGTCGCCGCCGCGGTGTTCTCGGCCAGCCGGACGCGCTTGCGGGTGCCCGGGATCGGCACCACGGTCAGCCCGTGCACCTCGGCCCGCTGCTGCACCCAGGCCAGCGCGACCTGGGCCATCGTCACCCCGCGGGCCGCCGCGATCTCCCGCAGCGGGGCGAGCAGTTCGCCGTTGGCGACCGCGTTCTCGCCGGTGAACCGCGGCTGGGTGCGCCGGGCGTCGTCCGTCGAGAGCTGTTCGGCGGCCTGGAACGAGCCGGCCAGGAAGCCGCGCCCGAGCGGCGAGTACGACACGAGGGCGACACCGAGCTCCACCGCGGCCGGCACCACCGCCCGCTCGATGTCCCGGGCGAACACCGACCACTCCGACTGCAGCGCGGCGATCGGGTGGATCGCGTGTGCCTCGCGCAGCTCGGCCCCGGTCACCTCGGACAGGCCCAGGTGACGCACCTTGCCGGCCGCGACCAGCTCGGCCATCGCGCCGACCGACTCGGCCAGCGGCACGGCCGGGTCGCGGCGGTGCATGTAGTAGAGGTCGATCTCGTCCACGCCGAGGCGGCGCAGCGAGGCGTCCACGGCGGCCCGGACGTACGCCGGGTCGTTGCGGATGCCGCGGTGGGTCGGGTCGTCCTCCTTGCGCTCGATGGCGAACTTGGTGGCGAGCACCACCTTGTCCCGGTTGGCCCGGACGAAGGGGCCGATGAACTCCTCGTTGCGGCCGTAGCCGTAGGCGTCGGCGGTGTCGAACAGGGTGACACCCGCCTCCAGCGCGGCGTCCAGGGTGGCGAGCGCCTCGTCGGAGTCGGTCGGGCCGTAGAAGTCGCTCATGCCCATGCAGCCGAGGCCCTGGATGCCCACCAGCGGGCCGGCGGTGCCGAGTTCGGCGGTGGGGAGGACGGGGTGAGTCATGCGCTCTGCTCTTCCTCTACTCGGTAGTACTGGCATTGGACGGGAGCACCGACGGTGTCGACGATCTTCCCGGCGTAGAGATCGATCTTGTAGTCGAGGACGGCGAGGGTGGCCTGGAGGTCCGCGATCTTCTGCCGGACCTCCTCGCGCTGTGCTTCCAGCAGCTGCCGCCGCTCCCCGTAGGTCTGTTCGCCGCGACGGGCCATGTCGACGTACTTGAGCATGTCCGCCACCGACATCCCGGTCAGCCGCAGCCGGCCCAGGAAGGCCAGCCGGTGCAGGTCGCCGTCGCAGTAGCGGCGCTGGCCGCCGACCGCGCGGTCGACCGGGTCGAGCAGACCGATCCGCTCGTACCAGCGCAGGGTGTGGGCGGTCAGCCCGCTGGCCGCGGCGACCTCGCTGATGGTGTGCCGCGGGGTCCGGTCCGGATCGCCGACCGGGCGGTTGAACACCTCGGAGCAACTGCGCAGCCGGCCCTCGACGAGCGCGGGTGTGGCCATTGATCGTTCCCCCTGTCCTGTGCGACGGCGATGACGCTACCGAGTTGGAGTGCACTCCAAGCAAGCCTGTCAGCCTGGTGCCCCCGCCACCCGGTTTCCGCTCGCACTAGAGTCAACAGCATGGAGAGCTTGCGGATGATCGAGAACTGGCCCGTGCCCCACGCCGCCGCGGCGGTGGTCCGGGGTTCGGACGGCGCGGTGCTGGGCGCGCACGGACCGCAGCAGCACCTCTTCCCGCTGGCCTCGGTGACCAAGCTGCTCACCTCGTACGCGGCGCTGGTCGCGATCGAGGAGGGCGTGTTCGAGCTGGACGACCCGGCCGGCCCGCCCGGTTCGACCGTGCGCCACCTGCTCGCCCACACCTCCGGCCTCGGCTTCGACGAGGACCGGGTCTTCGCCGAGCCCGGCAACCGCCGGCTCTACTCCAACGCCGGTTTCGACGCGCTCTCCCGCGCCCTGTCCGAGGCCGCCGGGATCGAGTTCCACCGCTACGTCGCCGAGGCGGTGTTCGAGCCGCTGGGCATGCACGACACCCTGCTCAACACCGCGCACAAGTCCCCGGCCGGCGCCGGCGGCCTGTCCACGGTGGCCGACCTGACCCGCTTCGCCGCCGAGCTGCAGTCGCCCAAGCTGCTGGACCCGTCCACCGTCCGACAGGCCACCCGCGAGGTCGCCTTCCCCGGCACCAGCGGCGTGCTGCCCGGCTACGGCCACCGCCGCCCGAACGACTGGGGCCTCGGCTTCGAGATCCGCGACGGCAAGAGCCCGCACTGGACCGGCACCGCCAACTCCCCCGAGACCTTCGGCCACTTCGGCCAGTCCGGCACCTTCCTGTGGGTCGACCCGCAGGCCGGCGTGGCCTGCATCGCGCTCACCGACCAGGACTTCGGGCCCTGGGCCGTCGAGGTCTGGCCGGCCCTGTCCGACGCGGTGCTCGCCGAGCTGAACGGCTAACCGTACGAGACCGGCGAGTGCATCTCCCAGAGCAGGAGTTCGGCGCCGGTCTCGCCCGCCGTCGGGTCGGCGAAGGCCTCGCCGGTGATCCGCACGCTGTCGCCCGGGACCATCGACCGCCCGCCGCCCTTGGGTCCCGGGATCGTCCGGTAGCCCAGCGAGCCGGCCGTCAGGTGCGCGTACCGCCAGAACGCCTCGGGCAGCTGCGGCAGCGGCTGCCACGGCCCGGCGACGGCCAGCCAGAGCGCGGCGTCGCTCCGGCGCAGCCGAAGGGCCTGCGTCCCGGCGTCGCGCTCCAGCCCGGAGGCGAGCAGCGTCAACCCGCCGTCCGCCGGTTCCACCTTGCGCAGCCCGTACGCCGGGGCGGCGTCGAACTCGTCCGGCTGCAGCCACATCTGGACGAAGCGCACCGGCCCGGTGGCGCCGCCGACGTTGCGCTCGGTGTGGGTCACACCGGAGCCCGCGCTCAGGTGCTGGATCATGCCCGGACGCACCACCCCGCTGTGGCCGTGCGAGTCCCGGTGGGCGAGCGCGCCCTCCAGTACCCAGGTGAGGATCTCGGTGTCCCGGTGCTTGTGCTCCTCGAACCCGGCGCCGGGGGCGAGGAGTTCCTCGTTGCACGCGAGCAGCGCGCCGAAGTGGGTGTTCTTCGGGTCGTAGTGGCCGGAGAAGGAGAACGCGTGTCGGGTCTCGACACCCTCGGCGGGGGCGGAGCGGTAGCGCTCGGCGGTGCGGCGCAGGTCGGCGCGGGGGCGTTCAGGAGCGTCGGTCACGCGCTCCACCGTAGCCTGCTCGTCGGCTCGCTCCGGGTGCTCCGGACCCGGTGCCGACGTGCCTCGCTTTCGGCACCGGCGCGCCCTCCGACTCGCCGCTCGTCGGCTCGCTCCGGGCGCTCCGGACCCGGTGCCGACGTTCCACGCGCCGGCGCTCCTTCGTCGCTGGTCGCTCCTCGCTTTCGGCACCGGCGCGCCCTCCGACTCGCGGTTGTGACTCTTGCCACCGCACCTGAGCGCCGGGGGTTGTGCACGAGCAGTCACTCACGTGAGGCAGTCTTGTCCTTGTGCCAGCCGTTTCCGCGAACTCCCAGAGCGAACCCAGTCCCGCCGCACCCGAACCGACCGGCAAGAGCCCGGCCGCCCGGGCCGGCCGCGACCGCCCCGGCCGGGCGGCGCCCCGCCTGACGGCCCAGGAGCGCAGAAACGCCGCCGAGCGGGCCGAGCGCCGGGCGGCGACGCTCAAGCGGCTGGAGAAGTCCTCGGGCAAGCTGGCCAGCGCCGCGATCGCGCGGATGGACGACCAGCTCGGCTGGTACCGGCGGATGCCGCCGGAGCACCGCTCCTGGATCGGCCTGGTCGCCCAGGCCGGTATCGCCGCCTTCACCGAGTGGTACCGCCACCCCGACGCCGCCCAGGCGATCTCGACCGACGTCTTCGGTACCGCCCCGCGCGAGCTGACCCGGGCGATCACCCTGCGTCAGACCGTCGAGCTGATCCGCACCACGATCGAGGTGATGGAGGAGGCCATCGAGGAGGTGGCCGCCCCCGGCGACGAAGCGGACATGCGCGAGTCCGTGCTGGTCTACGCCCGCGAGATCGCCTTCGCCACCGCCCAGGTGTACGCCCAGGCCGCCGAGGCGCGCGGCGCCTGGGACGCCCGGCTGGAGGCGCTGGTGGTCAACTCGCTGCTGTCCGGCGACGCCGACGAGGGCGTGCTCTCCCGCGCCGCGGCGCTGGGCTGGGGACAGCCCAGCCAGGTCCGGGTGGTGATGGGAAGCGCTCCGGACGGTGACAGCGAGCTGGTGGTCGAGGCGATCCGCCGGGCCGCCCGGTACGCCAAGCTGAACGTGCTGACCGGGGTGCTGGGCAAGCGCCTGGTGGTCGTGGTCGGCGGCGACAAGGAGCCGGTGCACGCCGCCCGGGCGCTGATCGGCCAGTTCGCGCCGGGCCCGGTGGTGATCGGCCCGACCGTGCCGGACCTGCTCTCGGCGACCCGCTCGGCGCACGCCGCCGCGGCCGGCCTGCGCGCCTGCGCGGCCTGGCCGGACGCCCCCCGCCCGGTGCTGGCCGACGACCTGCTGCCCGAGCGGGCGCTGGCCGGGGACCAGGCCGCCCGGCAGCAGCTGGTGGAGGAGATCTACACACCGCTGGACGAGGCCGGCTCCGCGCTGCTGGAGACGCTGAGTGTCTACCTGGAGCAGGCGTCCTCCCTGGAGGGTGCGGCCCGAATGCTCTTCGTCCACCCCAACACGGTGCGCTATCGGCTACGACGCGTGACCGACGTCACGGGGTACGCCCCCTCCGACGTGCGTTCGGCGTTCACTCTGCGGATCGCACTGGCCCTCGGCCGGCTGACCGCAGCCGGGGAGCCCAGCTGAGCCGGGGTGTAGGGACCATACAATCCCGGATGGTTTTCTTCGTTACCGTCGCCTACCCGCCCCTGGGCGCCTGGCGAGAGAGGGTTGAACCGTGCTCGTAATCGTCGCCCCTGGACAGGGTGCCCAGTCCCCCGGATTCCTCAGCCCCTGGCTGGAGCTCGACGGTGTCGCCGACCGCCTGCGCGGCTGGTCGGAGGTCGCCGGGCTCGACCTGGTGCACGCCGGTACCGAGGCGTCCGCCGAGGAGATCAGGGACACCGCCGTCGCCCAGCCGCTGCTGGTCGCGGCCGGTCTGGTGACCGCCCGTGAGCTGTTCCCGGACGAGGACGTCGCCCGCAAGCTGGTCGGCGCCGTCGCGGGCCACAGCGTCGGCGAGATCACCGCCGCGGCCGGTGCCGGGGTGCTGAGCGCCCGGGACGCGCTGACCTTCGTCGGCGAGCGCGGCCGGGCCATGGCCGAGGCCGCCGCCGTCACCGAGACCGGCATGATCGCCGTGCTCGGCGGCGACCCCGAGGTCGTCGCGGCGAAGCTGGCCGAGCACGGCCTGACCGCGGCCAACAACAACGGCGGCGGCCAGATCGTCGCGGCCGGCACGCTGGCCCAGCTGGAGGCTCTGAAGGCGGACCCGCCGGCCGGCGCCAAGCTGGTCGCGCTGAAGGTGGCCGGTGCCTTCCACACCGAGCACATGGCCCCCGGCGTCGAGCGGCTGGCCAAGCTGGCCCCGACCCTGACCGTGGCCGACCCGCAGGTCCGCTACGTCTCCAACAAGGACGGTGAGGTCGTCGGCTCCGGTGCCGAGGTCCTCGATCGCCTGGTGTCGCAGGTCTCCAACCCGGTCCGCTGGGACCTCTGCATGGAGACCCTCGGCCGGCTGGGCGCGACCGCCGTGATCGAGCTGTCCCCCGCCGGCACCCTCACCGCTCTGCTCAAGCGCAACCTCAAGGGTGTGGCCACGCTCGCCCTGAAGACCCCCGCCGATCTGGACAAGGCCCGCGAGTTCGTCGCGGAGCACGGCGGTCAGGACCAGCCGGACCAGGAGGACCAGGCATGACGAAGCCGCAGATCCGTCCCGCCAGCGGCGCGCAGTACTCCCGCATCCACGGTGTCGGCGGCTACCGGCCGGTCCGGGTCATCCCCAACTCCGAGGTGCTGGAGTGGATCGACTCCTCGGACGAGTGGATCCGCACCCGCAGCGGGATCGCCGAGCGCCGCTGGGCCGGCCCGGAGGAGTCCGTCTCCGAGATGTCGGTGCAGGCCGCCGGCAAGGCCATCGCGCAGGCCGGGATCGCCCCCGAGCAGATCGGCGGCGTGATCGTCGCGACCGTCTCGCACCTCAAGCAGACCCCCGCGATCGCCACCGAGATCGCCGAGCGGCTCGGCTGCGGCACCGCCCCGGCCTTCGACATCTCGGCCGCCTGCGCCGGCTTCGGCTACGGCCTGGGCCTGGCCGACGGCATGATCCGCGGCGGCAACGCCGAGTACGTGCTGGTGATCGGCGTCGAGCGGCTCAGCGACCTGACCGACAAGTCCGACCGCTCGACCGCGTTCATCTTCGGCGACGGCGCCGGCGCCGCGATCGTCGGCCCCTCCGACACGCCGGGCATCGGCAAGCTGATCTGGGGCTCGGACGGCTCGCAGGCGGACGTCATCAGCCAGACCCAGGCCTGGGACACCGCCTTCGCCAAGCCCGACGCCGTCAACGGCCAGGGCGAGGAGCAGAAGTGGCCGGCCCTGCGGATGGACGGCCAGCCGGTCTTCCGCTGGGCGGTCTGGGAGATGGCCAAGGTGGCCCAGCAGGCGCTGGACGCCGCCGGGATCACCGCCGACCAGCTCGGTGCCTTCATCCCGCACCAGGCCAACATGCGGATCACCGACGCCATGATCAAGGCGCTCAAGCTGCCGGAGTCGGTGCCGGTCGCCCGCGACATCGCCGAGACCGGCAACACCTCCGCCGCCTCCATCCCGCTGGCGATGGAGCGCATGCTGGAGAGCGGCGAGGCCCACAGCGGCGACCTCGCCCTGATCATCGGGTTCGGGGCGGGTCTCGTGTACGCCGCGGCAGTCGTTACGCTCCCCTAGGCGCGTTTCGCCCCACCCATCCACAAGCCTGTGTTCGGCCGCCGGTCGGACACGCTCAACACCGAAGAGGAGCAGCCAGTATGGCTACCCGCGAAGAGATCCTGGACGGCCTCGCCGAGATCGTCAACGAGATCGCCGGCATCCCGGCGGAGGACGTCCAGCTGGACAAGTCCTTCACCGACGACCTGGACGTCGACTCGCTGTCCATGGTCGAGGTCGTCGTGGCCGCCGAGGAGCGCTTCGACGTCAAGATCCCGGACGACGAGGTCAAGAACCTGAAGACCGTCGGCGACGCGGTCGACTACATCGTCACCAACGCCTGAGCGATCGACTCGTTCGAGTCGTCCAGCCCGTCCGGCGCGAGCAACGCCTCGGACGGCTGACCCGTCGGCCCGGCTCCCCGAGCCAGGCCGACCCGCCGGCCGGGACGCCCCACCGGGCGCCCGGCCGGGCCCTTCCCCGGCTCGCCGCCGACCCCCGCACGAAACGTGAAAGAAGAGAAACCAGTGACCGCTGAAAACCGTACCGTGGTCGTCACGGGTATCGGCGCCTTCACGCCGCTGGGCGGCGACGCCGCCACCACCTGGGAGAACCTGGTCGCCGGGCGCTCCGGAGTGGCGGCCCTGACCGAGGAGTGGGCCCAGGACCTGCCGGTCCGGATCGCCGCGCGCACCGCGGTCGAGCCGGGCGAGATCCTGCCCCGCCCGCTGGCCCGCAAGCTGGACCGTTCCGCGCAGTTCGCGCTGATCGCCGCCCGCGAGGCCTGGGCCGACGCCGGCTACGAGACCCCGGCCACCGACGAGTCCTCCAAGCTCGCCCCCGAGCGCCTGGGCGCGGTCATCGCCTCCGGCATCGGCGGCGTGACCACCCTGCTCGACCAGTACGACGTGCTCAAGGAGAAGGGCGCCCGCAAGGTCTCCCCGCACACCGTCCCGATGCTGATGCCCAACTCCCCGGCGGCCAACGTCGGTCTGGAGGTCGGCGCCCGCGCCGGCGTGCACACCCCCGTCTCCGCCTGCGCCTCCGGCGCCGAGGCGATCGGCTACGCGATCGAGATGATCCGCACCGGCCGCGCCGACGTCGTGGTGGCCGGCGGCACCGAGGCGGCGATCCACCCGCTGCCGATCGCCGCGTTCGCCAACATGATGGCGATGTCCAAGAACAACGACGACCCCGAGCGCGCCTCCCGTCCGTACGACAAGGCCCGCGACGGCTTCGTCCTGGGCGAGGGCGCCGGCGTGGTCGTGCTGGAGACGCTGGAGCACGCCGAGGCGCGCGGTGCCCGGATCTACTGCGAGGCCGTGGGCCAGGGCCTGTCCTCGGACGCCCACCACATCGCCCAGCCCGAGCCGACCGGCGCCGGCGTGGCCCGCGCGCTGGCCGACCTGTTCGAGCGCAACGAGCTGGACAAGGCCGAGATCGTGCACGTCAACGCGCACGCCACCTCGACCCCGCAGGGCGACACCGCCGAGCTGAAGGCGCTGCGCAAGGAGCTGGGCGAGGACCTCGACCACATCTACGTCTCGGCCACCAAGTCGATGACCGGTCACCTGCTGGGCGGCGCCGGCGGCATCGAGACCGTCGCCACCGTGCAGGCCCTGTACCACCGGGTCGCCCCGCCGACCATCAACGTCGACGAGCTGGACGACGAGGTGGACGCGAAGATCGTGCGCGAGGCCACCCCGCTGCCCGAGGGCCGGATCGCGGCGCTGAACAACTCGTTCGGCTTCGGCGGCCACAACGTGGTGCTGGCCTTCCGCACCCGCTGACCGCACACGTCAACAGGGGCCGGCGCTCTCCGCGAGCGCCGGCCCCTGCGTCGTTCCTCCGGGCTCAGACCACCTGGTGCAGCCAGCGCACCGGCGCGCCCTCGCCCGCGTAGCGGAAGGGTTCCAACTCGTCGTCCCAGGGCTTGCCCAGCAGCCGGGCGATCTCGGCCTCCAGGTCGGCCCCCTCGCTGCGGGCCCGCAGCAGCACCGCGCGCAGCCGGTCCTCGGGGATCAGGATGTCGCCGTGGATGCCCGTGACGGCGTGGAAGATGCCGAGCGAGGGCGTGCTGCTGTACCGCTCCCCCTCCGCCGTGGCGCAGGGCTCGCTGGTCACCTCGTACCGCATGAGCTGCCAACCGCGCAGCGCCGAGGCGAGCTTCGAGGCCGTACCGGGCTCCCCCTGCCAGGAGAGCTCGGCACGCCAATGCCCGGGTGCGGCCGGCTGGCGGATCCAGTCCAGGCTCACCCGCACACCGAGCACCCCCGCGACGGCCCACTCGACGTGCGGGCACAGCGCGCGGGGCGCGGTGTGGATGTAGAGAACTCCACGTGTCGTCACCGGGACCTCCAGGCTGTGGACGAGGGTCGCCTTCCCCAGCTGCCTCGTGCCTGCAGTTGATCCGCAGTTACCCACGTTAGCCGACATTAAGCTACTAAATTGAGCAAAACGGACAGGCTTTCGCTCAATGCTAGTCGAATCCTCAACGAGGTCTACCCTTCGGCCGGATCTCTCCCCCGAACGGCCCCATCGCCAGGCGGAACCACCGTACCGCGCAGCGCCGCAGGATGGATGACGCACTTTCGGATCCGACCGGAATGCGGTAGTGCGGCCGGATCCCTTGCGCCGTGCACGCGAACCGCCCCGCGCGCCCGGTGGGGGCGGCGGGGCGGTCAGTCGCCCTGACGGGGAATCAGCCCTCCAGGCGGACAACCATCTTGCCGGTGTTGACGCCGCGCAGCAGGTCGATGAAGGCCTCGGCGGCGTTCTCGAAGCCGTCCACCACGGTCTCCTCGGTGCGCAGCTCGCCGGACTTCAGCCAGCCGGCCACCTCGGTGACGAACTGCGGCTGCAGGGCGGCGTGGTCGCCCACCAGCATGCCCTCCAGGCGCAGCCGCTTGCCGATCGCCATCGCGAGGTTGCGCGGGGCGGCGGGCGCGGTGGTCTCGTTGTACTGGGCGATCGCGCCGCAGAGCACCGCGCGGCCGTGCACGCCGAGCGCGCCGATGGCGGCCTCCAGGTGGTCGCCGCCGACGTTGTCGAAGTAGAGGTCGATGCCCGCCGGGGCGGCCTTCGCGAGCTGCTCGGCGACCGGGGCGTCCTTGTAGTTGAAGGCGGCGTCGAAGCCGTACTCGTCCACCAGCTTGGCGACCTTCTCCGCGGAGCCGGCCGAACCGACCACCAGCGAGGCGCCCTTGAGCCGGGCGATCTGGCCGACCAGCGAGCCGACCGCACCGGCCGCGCCGGAGACGAAGACCTTGTCGCCCTCCTTGAGGGCGCCGACGGCGAGCAGGCCGGCGTAGGCGGTCAGACCGGGCATGCCGAGCACGCCGAGGTAGGCGGAGAGCGGGGCGGCGTCCGGGTCGACCTTCACGGCGCGCTCGGCGTCCAGGGTGGCGTACTCGCGCCAGCCGAGCCCGTGCAGCACCGCGTCGCCCGGGGCGAAGCCCTCGGCCTCAGAGGCGACGACGTAGCCGACCGCGCCGCCGTCCATGGCCACGCCGAGCTGGAACGGGGGCACGTACGACTTCACGTCGTTCATCCGGCCACGCATGTACGGGTCCACCGAGAGGTGGGTGTTGCGGACCAGGATCTCGCCCGGGCCGGGGGTCCGGACCGGGGCCTCGACCAGGGCGAAGTCGGTGGGCGCCGGCCAGCCCTGCGGGCGGGCGGCGAGGTGCCATTCACGGGCGGTGGCGGGGACGGCCTGCTCTGCCATGGAGGTGCTCCTCGGAGGGGGGTTTCGGCAGGTGAAAGGTTGAGCAACTGAAGTAACGATGGACATGAAAGGTTCACCTTGTCAACTTTTCAGGTAGACTCTGAGGCATGGACACCCAGTCGACCCAGGTCGCCACGCCGCAGTCCGACGAGATCACCCGCGAGGTCGTCGATCTGATGGCCAACCTGGTCGCGCTCTTCCACCGCGAGTACGAGGAGGCCGCGGCCGCCCGCTCGCTCACCGGCGCCCAGGCCAAGGTGCTCGCCCTGCTGCGGCGCGGCCCGCTGCCGATGCGGCAGATCGCCCAGACGCTCAGCTGCGAGCCGTCCAACATCACCGGCATCGTCGACCGGCTGGAGGCCCGCGGCTTCGTCACCCGGGAGGCCGACCGGCAGGACCGCCGGGTCAAGCTGGTCGCCGCCACCGACACCGGCGCGGCCGCCTCCGAGGAGCTGCGCGAGTCGCTCAACTTCGCCCGCGAGCCGCTCGCCGCACTCGGCCAGGAGGAACGCACGGTGCTGCGCGACCTGCTCCGCCGGATGCTCACCGGCGCCTCCGGCCCCGGAGCGTGACCAGCATCACAGCCCCGCGGACCGATTACCCCACCCCCCGGGGGTAACCGAACGGCCTTCCGGAACGTCTAACGTTCGAACACCGAACGCGAGATACCTGAAGACGGGGGGCACGGAGGATGAGCAGCAGCACGCGCCGGCGCCGCTACCTGCGGACCGCCATCGGCCTGGCCGCCGTTCTGGTGCTGTCGGTCGTGGGGGCCGGAGCCTGGTTCTACCACAGGCTGGACAGCAACATCACCACCTTCGACGCGGGCGGCGTCGCCACCGAGCGCCCGCCCGCCCCCGTCCCGGTCTCCCCCGGCGCCCAGGTGCCGGTCAACGTGCTGCTGCTGGGCTCGGACACCCGGGACGACGGCAACAGCGCGCTGGGCGGCGGCGAAGAGGGCGTCGGCAACTCGGACACCGCGATCCTGGTGCACGTCTACGCCGACCACAAGCACGCCGTCGGCGTCTCGATCCCCCGCGACACCCTGGTCACCATCCCGTCCTGCAAGCTGGCGGACGGCACCTGGAGCAAGCCGCGCAACGACCAGATGTTCAACTCGGCGTTCAGCGTCGGCCTGCTCCCCAAGGGCAACCCGGCCTGCACCCAGAACACCGTGGAGGCGCTCACCGGGCTGCGGATCGACCACACCGTCGTGGTCGACTTCAAGGGCGCCGCCGCGATGGCCGACGCCCTCGGCGGCGTGGAGGCCTGTGTGCCCAACGACGTCAACGAGTACGGCATCCACCTCAAGAAGGGGCTGCAGAAGCTCTCCGGGCAGTCCGCGGTGGACTACCTGCGGGCCCGCCACGGCATCGGCGACAACTCCGACATAGGCCGGATGAAGCGCCAGCAGGCCTTCCTCTCCTCGATGATCAAGAAGGTGCAGGACCAGGGCTTCTCGCTGCCCACCCTGCTCCCGCTGGCGGACGCCGCCACCAAGTCGCTCACCGTGGACGAGGGACTCGGCACCGCGATGAAGCTGGTGGACTTCGCCCGCTCGGTGGAGGACATCAAGCTCTCCGACGTCACCTTCGTGACCGCCCCCTGGCGCTTCGCCGGGGAGCGGGTGCGGCTGGTCCAGCCGGACGCCGACACCCTGTGGAAGCTGCTGCGGGAGGACCGCACCCTGGACGGGCAGGTCACCGCCGGCACCGGCGCGGCCACCTCCCCCACCCCGACCGCGAGCCCCACCGCCGCCACGCCGCTCACCCCCGAGCAGGCCGCCGCCCCGATCACCGTGGTCAACGGGGTCGGCACCGCCGGGCTGGCCGGCTCCGGCGCGCAGACGCTCAAGGGACGCGGCTTCCAGAACGTCGTGCTCGGCGCCAACAACCCCGGCAAGCAGCAGACCGAGATCGGTTACGACCCGGCGCAGAAGGCCGTCGCCGACCAGGTCGCGGCGCTCTTCCCCGGGGCCCGTACGGTCGAGGAGCCGGGCGCGGACTCCGTCACCGTCACCCTCGGCGCCGACTACCAGCCGGCCGGCGCCACCCAGCCGAACTCGGCGTCCTCGCCCTCGGTGGCGCCCACCACCGCACCCAGCGGCACCACGCCCAGCGGCATCCCGACCGGCATAGCCGAGAACACCCGGGGCGCCGACACCGATCCGTGCGCCGACCTGACCTTCGGGTCCTGAGCCACTACTCCGGGTCCGGCAGGCCGGTGACCACGGCGGTCAGGCGGGCGCCGCGCGGGAAGGCGCCCGCCCCGGCCAGGTCGGCCAGCGCGGCGAGCAGCTTGGCGACGTAGCGGCGCTCCACCGGGATGCCGTGGCGGCGCTCGAACTCCTCGGCGAAGAGGTCCAGTTCGGGCCGGACCTTGCCGTACCCGCCGCCGTGGTGGGCATGATCGATCCGCCAGTTGTCGAACTCGCGCCCGTACCCGGCCCGGTGCAGCCGGGCGACCTCCGCCTCCAGGTAGCCCTCGCCGCCGCGCAGCACTGCCACCCCGAGCGCCCGCGCGCCCGGCGGCAGGCCCGCCGCGATGCCGGCCAGGGTGCCGCCGGTGCCGACCGGGCAGCAGACCACGTCGCGTTCGCCCAGGTCCGGCAGTTCGGCCGGGATCGCGGCCGCGCCGATCGCGGCCAGCGCGTTGGAGCCGCCCTCCGGGAGCACCAGGCAGGGGCCCCAGCGGTGCTGCGGGGCCTGCGGACCGCACTCCCCCACGGCCCGGCCGGTGGCCTCCCGGTAGGCGGCCCGGGTGAGGAACTCCAGTCGCATCCCGGACTGTTCGGCGGCCCGCAGCGACCAGTTGCGCGGCCGGTCGGCCAGCTCCTCGCCGCGCACCAGCCCGACGCTCTCCAGCCCCAGCGCGGCGGCGGCGGCCGCGACCGCCCGCAGGTGGGTCGAGTAGGCCCCGCCGAAGGTCAGCAGCCGGGTGTGGCCCCGCTCGACGGCGGCGGCCAGGTTGGGCGCGAGCTTGCGCCACTTGTTGCCGGGGACGGTCGGGTGCAGCAGGTCGTCCCGCTTGAGCCGCAGCTCCACCCCGGCCCGGGCGAAGGCCTCGTCGGTGCAGTCCACCAGCGGGGTCGGCAGCAGGGCGGAATCGAGCACCCGGCCAGCTTACGGGCCGCCGGCAGCGCGAAGCCCGGCCACCGGTTCGGTGGCCGGGCTCCCGGACGGGCCGTCACCCCCGTGGGCGGTCCGTCACCCCGCGGCCGCACCCGCCGCCGCGTGGCTCGCCACGCGCCAGGCCAGCGCCGTCCGGAGCGCCTTCGGGACCGGTCCGGCCGCCGGGGCCAGTTTGGCGATCCGGCCCCGGTACTCCCTGGTCTGCCGGGGGCTCAGCGCCGACCGCAGCCGTCCGGCGGCGACCAGGGCCGTCAGCGCCGCGTCGGCCGGGTCCACCCGGCTGAGCGGGCTCTTCAGCGCGGCGGTGACGGAGGCCGCCAGCGCCTCGCGCACCCCGGGGTCCGTCACGGTGACCCGGGTGACCGGGATCAGCCCGGCCGCCCTGTGCCGGCGCAGGTCGATCCAGCCGGCCTCCGCCAGCCCCTCCCGGACGCACCGGATCGGCTGGTCCCGCCCGGCGCTCCTGGCGTGACCGACCCACCAGCTCCAGCCGTGCGGGCGCTTCTCCCGGATCTGGCCCAGCAGCCGGGCGGTGTAGGGGTCCAGACCGGCCGCGGCGGCGGAGTCGCGGACCCGGGCGACGGCCGTCCGGCCGTCCTCACGCACCAGTCCCCGGCGCAGCAGTTCGGTCAGCGACGCGGCCTGCAGCAGCAGGTTGAGCGTGGAGTGCTGGGTGGTCCGCTCGCGCCGCGGGTCGTAGGCGAGCAGGTAGAGCTTCTCGGGCAGATTGACGGGCAGGTCCATCTCGGTCTCTCCGAAAGGTCTGTGGCGCCCGGCCCCTGCGGTCGGTCCTCGTCAGTCCTCGACGGGACCGCCGCGCTCCGGGCTCTCCTTGGGCGGTCGGCCGCGCCGGGGAAGCCGGGCCGCGCCGCTGGGCATCCGGCCGGCCTCGGTGAGGGCACGGCGGAGCACGAACTCGATCTGTGCGTTGGTGCTGCGCAGTTCGTCCGCAGCCCACCTGGCCAGCGCGTCGTGAACTGAAGGGTCCAGTCGCAACAGGATCTTCTTCCGTTCCGTCGCCAACGCCGCGCCCTTACTGGTAGAGGGAGCCCGTGTTCACGACGGGCTGGGTGCCCCGGTCGCCGCAGAGCACCACCAGGAGGTTGCTCACCATGGCAGCCTTGCGCTCCTCGTCCAACTCCACCACGTCGCGCTCGGCGAGCCGGTCCAGCGCCTCCTCGACCATACCGACGGCGCCCTCGACGATCAGCCGCCGGGCGGCCACCACGGCCCCGGCCTGCTGGCGCTGGAGCATCACCTGGGCGACCTCGGGCGCGTAGGCGAGCCGGGTGATCCGGGACTCGACGACCCGCACACCGGCCGAGGCGACCCGGGCGGAGATCTCGGCGGACAGCTTGCGGGCGACCTCGTCCGCGCCGTCGCGCAGCGACAACTGCCCCTCGTGGTGGGCGTCGTACGGGTAGCTGGTGGCGATGTGCCGGACGGCCGTCTCGGTCTGGACGGCGACGAAGTCGGCGTAGTCGTCCACCTCGAACACGGCCATCGCGGTGTCCTCGACGTGCCAGACCACCACGGCGGCGATCTCGATCGGGTTGCCGTCCGCGTCGTTGACCTTGGTGGTCTCGGTCTCGTGGTTGCGGATCCGCAGGGAGATGTGCCGACGGTTGGTGAACGGGTTCAGCCAGCTCAGCCCCTCGGCCCGGATGGTGCCCCGGTAGTTGCCGAGCAGCTGGACCACCCGGGCCGAGCCGGGCGAGACCACCGTCAGCCCGCACAGCAGCAGCAGCGAGGCCAGCACCAGCACGGGCCCGGCGACCACCAGGGCGATGCCCAGGCCCTTGTTCCCGCCGGACACTTGGAACCCTCCGGTGATGACGGAGGCGAACCCGGCGACCAGGCCGAGCAGGGCGCCCCCGAGCACCGGCAGCCCGGCGGCCCCGGTGATGATCCGTTCGGTGACCCTCGGGGCCGGAAGGTCGACGGCAGGGCCGTCCTCGACGGCGAAACGCGGTGTGGTCATGGGACCGACTCCCCCCTGTGCGATGTCCGCTGCGCGGGTGCCCGCTTCAGCTGTCAAAGTGATATCACTTTTTTCGCGCAGCACGCCAGGCCGGCACGAAAGCCGGACAAGAGTGGTCGCCGGGGCGACGGAGGACCGCCGGGGGCTCCGGGGCCGATGCCCACGGGAGGGTGAACTACGGCGCGCCCCCGCGCACGGCGCTGGCGGCCGGCAAGGCGTTCGCTGCCGGAGTGAAGGCGGTGCCGCAGACGGTGATCACGGTGCTGATCACCGTCGCCCTCGGGGGCGCGATGAACTGGAACCTGCTCCGGTTGCCGGGGGTGGTGGTCGCGGCGGCGGTACTGCTCGGCTCGGCGCTCTTCTCCTGCCCGCCGATGGCCATCGCCGGGATCGCGCTCACCCGCGACCGACCGATGGGCATCGGCCAGGCGGCTGGCCCGCTGATCGCGGCACCCCCGCACGAACCCCACGGGACCGGCTCGCTCGCAGACACTGCCGCACAAGCCGTCGCGGACGTGACCGATGTCACCCGTCCAAACTGAAACCGCGTCAGTTCGCCGGTCGGTCTGACCACAAGTATGGTCAGTCGACGGACAGTTCGGGGGGGTGACGCCATGGCGGATGACGCAGCGAAGGCCGGCGGGCCGGAGTTCAAGCTCCGGCCGGGGGACCTGAAGGACGCCGCGCCGACCTTCGAGACCCAGAGCAAGGCGCTCAAGGACGCGCTCGACAAGCTCAGGAAGAGCCTCACCGAGGACGGGGCCCCCTGGGGCAGCGACAAGCAGGGCAACGAGTTCGCGACGGCCTACAACACCCCGCACGACCACGTGCTCTCCGCGCTCGACGTCCTGGTCAAGGGCCTGAACAGCATCAACGAGGGGCTGCACGCCCACGCCGACAACCACACCGGCGCCGACAGCCAGGCCAAAAAGAACATGACGATATGAGCGGCGCCCGCTCCCGGACGGGAGCAGCGCGTGGGTGAGTCCACGGCGGCGAAGGCCGTCCAGAAGCTCACCGGCATGTGGTGGCCGGACGCCGACCCGGACAAGCTGCGCACGGTCGCGGACGCCTGGGAGGCGATGGCCACCGCCATCGACAACGTCACGGTGCCGACCAATCAGGCAGCGGCCGCGATCGTCGCGAACAACCACGGTCCGGCCATCGACGCCTTCGGGAAGTTCTGGGGCCAGTACTACGGCGGCAAGGACAGCGCCGGCAAAGGCAAGGGCTGGCTCCCCGAAACCGCCGACGCCTGCCGCAGCCTCGCCAAGGCCCTGCGGGACTTCGCCACCGAGGTCGACAAGGCGATCAAGAAACTCGAAGAGGAAGCCACGATCGTCGGCGCCACCCTCGTCGCCGGCACCGCCCTCGCCTTCTTCACAGCCGGGCTCTCCGAGGCCGCCGCCGGGGGCGCCGCGGCCGCCATCGTCGCCACCGCCGCGGGCCTGGGCGTGACCGTCTCCTCGACCATCGCCACCATCGCCGCCACCGTCCTGGTCGGGGCCGCGTTCGGCGCCGTCGAGGCCATCACCGTCGACCTCGCCGTCGCCCAGCCGATCCGGGTCGAGTTCTTCGACGACGGCGGCTACAGCGGCAACGAGGCCCTCGACTCCGCCGAGACCGGCGGCATCATGGGTGCCGCCGGCGGCGGCCTCGGCGCCGGCGGACGCGCCGTCGCCAACGCCGCCGAACGCGCCGAGAGCGCCTCCGTCGCCCTTGCCGGCCTCGCCAAGGTCGCGAACGCCGCCGACTCCCTCCCCGGCCGCATGGTCACCGGCGCAGGCCTCAGCTACGGCTACGACGCCGAGTTCAAGACCGGCCCCGTCGAGCCCCTCGACGTCGTCGTCGGCGCTGCCGGTGGTGCGACAGGACCACGCGGACGTCCCGGCGACAACGCTCCACGCGGCCCGAGGCATGCCAAACCTGCTGAGCTACCGATGCCCGGCAAGTTACCGCTCGAGTACATTGAAGATCACCCGAGCATCGACAAGGTGGAAACCGAGCTGGCACGCGTGCCGGAGCACATCTTCGACAAGGTCTGGGACCATCTGAAAGAGGTGCCGGGCGGCGGGGTCAGCATCGGCCCCAGGCCCATCACGCAGCTTCCGGGCGGCTACCACCTCGCCGGCGTCAACCCGGTAGGAGGCACTTCACCGGCAGAATTCATACCTGGTATGTACGTACCCGGCCAGCGTAGACTCCTGGTCAATTCAATTGCAGAGACGCCCAGTAGTGTTGCTGTCCATGAGTTCGGGCACGCGGTCGATGAAGTCTACGGCAATCTGAGTCGCCAGCCGGAGTGGCTGTATGCGCGGCAGCGGGTCCTGGACCGGATCGGCGACAATCCACATTTGGATGCGTACACCCGCCAGCCGCACGAGTACTTCGCCGAGGCGTTCAATCACTGGACTGCCAAGACACTGGACCAATTCACGTACGGCGACCGCGAGGCAGCGCAGATTCTGGAGGAGTATTTTGAGCGAGCATTCTGATCCCTACGAGGTCACCGATGAGCCCTACCACGTCACCGGGAACCCGATGCTCGACGCCAATGGCGTCACCATCTGGCAGCGGTACGGCGGAAGGGCGCCGGAGGGGTTCTTCTACGACGGGTGGCACAAGTTCGAGCCGGGGGACCCTCGCTACGACGAACTGCTCCCGGCGGCACAGCAGAATCCGCAGGTCGTCGCAGAAAGCAAGGCCCCGGTCTACCCCGGGACCTTGGCCAAGCTGCAGGAGATGCGGCGCAAGACGCGGGAGCGGAACGCGGGGCAGTAGCAGAACCGTCGGCGTGCGGAGCCCGGGTGGCGGGCCGGGCTCCGCGCGCGGGAGGGCTCACGGGGCGGCGGGGGTCTGGTTGGTGAGGCCGGTGACGTCGACGCCCAGGCCGGCTCCGTGCTCGACAACAGCGTTCTTGAAGCCGGTGTCGACCCAGCTCGTGGACATGCCGGGGTAGGCCTTCTCGGCCTGGTTGAGGAGGCGTATTCCCAGGGCGTTCCCGGACAGGCTCGCGGCGGTCACGGTCACGGCGAGGATGAGTCCGATGGTGTCGGTGAGGATGCCCGCTTCCGACCGACCGGTGATTTTCTTGGCGGCGTCGGTTCCCTGGCCGGTCAGAGGCACGCTGGTGGACGTCTTCACGCTCTGGGTGTCGATCACCGAGGCGGTCGGCTCGTGTTTGCGGCCTTCTTTTACGCGGGCGAGTCCGGTGAGATCGTAGTTCAGCCGGACGAGGATTCCCTTGTCGCTCCACGCGGCATAGCAAGCGTAGACGGTGCCGTGGTTGCGGAAGCCGTTCGGGAGGTATTTCCAGGGGATTCCGGTGCGGTTGACGAAGAGGATGGCGTTGAAGACGTCGCGCAGGTCGACTTTCGCCGACTGCCCGGTAGGCCTGCGGTCGAGAGGTAGTACGTCCCTATGGCGCCCTTGGATTCTGGGCCAAGCTTGTGGATTACGGCAAACTCAACACCGTGCTTGACTGTCAGGTTTTCGAGCTCCTGCACCGAAGACCGTTCGGGGAGTGTCATGCACACCCAAACCGGCCCCGGCCGCACCGAGGGCCGCCATGGTGTGCACCGCGGACCTCGGTGCGGCCCGCCTGGGCCGGGGTGACCCAAGGGATTGCGCCGATCAGCCCAGGGGCGGAGCCGATCGACCCGCAAACGTGCTGCTCAGCCCCGCCGAACGTCAGCGTAACGTTCACATAACGTTCCCATGCGGGTGAACATCGGCGCGTGGTCACCGTCATCCGACGGTCATTCGCCTACAGTTCTCGCAGGCGGTTTCGACATTTCCGCAGGTCAGTGGCCTGCATGGCCCGACGGGGCATCAGATCGGGAGTGGGGCGGGTGGGACTCGAACCCACGACCAAGGGATTATGAGTCCCCTGCTCTAACCGGCTGAGCTACCGCCCCGGTTCGCCGCGCGCGCCGGTCGTCGGCCACGGCAGCAGCAGACGGCCCCGCGAGGCCGTCCCGGGCAGCATAGCCGGTCGATCACCCGTGGTGCGCGCCGGGGGCGTACCTGGGTGCGCGACGCGACGCGCCCCTGTGGGCGGCGCAGCCCGGCTGGCGCCGGGGGCCCGGTCCAGGGCAGCCTGGGCTGGTGACGATGCGTGGGACGGGAGCCGTGGCCGGGGCCCTGCTGCTGGTGCTCGCGGCGGCGGGCTGCACCACCGCGACGCGGCCGGGCGGGCTCGCCCCGACCGTCACCTCGGCGCCGCCCTCCGCCTCGGCCTCCGGCTCCGTGGACACCCACGGCTGGAGCAGCAAGCGGCTCAAGGGCGCAGCCGGCAAGCACACCGGGGTCACCCGCACCGCCAAGCCCACCGTGCTCAACGGCCTGGTCGGGGCGGTGTTCACCCGCAACGCGGACGGCGACCACTTCTGCACCGCCAGCGTGGTGGACAGCGCCGGGCTCAACCTCATCGTCACCGCCGCCCACTGCGTCTGGGACCCGAAGCTCGGCCAGCGCAGCGACCTGGTCTTCGTCCCCGGCTACCGCAGCGGCGACACCCCCAGCGGCGTCTGGCCGCTGCTGGCGGTCACCGTGGACGACGGCTGGAAGAGCGGCGCCGACCCGGACGTGGACGTCGCCTTCGCGGTCGTCCAGGCCCAGAACGGGCAGCAGGTGCAGCAGGTGCTCGGCGCCAACAAGCTGGGCGTCAACCGCGGCTACCAGGTCCCGGTGCGGGTCACCGGCTACCCGGGCAGCAGCGACGTCCCGATCACCTGCTCCAACACCACCACCGAGCAGAGCCCCACCCAGCTGCGGATCGACTGCCCCGACTACACCGGCGGCACCAGCGGCAGCCCCTGGGTGACCGACTTCGACCCGAACACCAGGACCGGCACCGTGGTCGGCGTGATCGGCGGCTACCAGGAGGGCGGCGACAGCCCGGACACCTCGTACAGCAGCTACTTCGGCGACCGGGTCCAGGCCCTCTACGACCGGGCCACCGGCTGAACCGGACCGGAATCGAACACCCGGCAGTGGCGCCCACGGGCACGGCCTGGTAGATCTTCCTCACGAACGGCGGAACGCACGGCCCGGGTGCCCGCCCCGAGGAACGAGACGGAGCCCCGGATGGCGCCCCGCCCGGTACCGCCCGCGCGTACGGCCAAGGCGACCGCGCTGGCCGCCGTGCTGCTGGCCGCCGGCACCGCGTGCGGCGGGCCGGACAAGCCGCCGAACGCGGAGGTCGCCCAGCCGAACCCGGCCCGCGACCGGATCGGCACCCTGTCCATCCACACCGCGCAGGGCCCCCGGGCGTGCACCGCGAGCGTGGTGCACAGCCCCGGGCGCAACCTGCTGGTCACCGCGGCACACTGCGTGCAGAACCAGCGGGTCGGCCTGCTCGACGGTCTGGTGTTCACCCCTGGCTACCGCAACGGGTACACCCCGTACGGGACTTGGTCGGTGCAGTCGATCACCGTCGACCCGCGCTGGGCGCAGGACGACGACCCGGACTACGACGTGGCCTTCATCACCGTCCGCAGGGCCGACGGCCGGCAGATCGAGGACGCGGTCGGCGGCAACCCGCTCGGGACGGGCCAGGGCGTCGGGCTGGCGGTCTCGGTGACCGGCTACCCGAACGAGAGCGACGAGCCGATCACCTGCTCGGTGAAGACCCGCTCGCAGAGCTCCACCCAGGAGCGCTTCGACTGCGGCGGCTACACCGACGGCACCAGCGGCAGCCCGTGGGTCACCGAGAGCGGCACGGTGGTCGGCGTGATCGGCGGCTACCAGGAGGGCGGCGACAGCCCGGACACCTCGTACAGCGTCACCTTCGACCAGCGCGTCGCCGACCTCTACCGGAAGGCGACCACCTGAGCCGGAGGCCCCCGGCCGACCGAACGGGCGCCCGGCCGGGACGACGGCGGACGGCGACGCCGGTGGCCGGAGTGACGGACGCAACAGGGCCGCGACAACACGAAGGCCCCCCGGTCGTCCGAGGGGCCTTCGCTCTGAGCAGTCACCGGGCGGACCCGGTGCAGCTCCCGCAATTGGACTCGAACCAATAACCTGCCGATTAACAGTCGGCTGCTCTGCCAATTGAGCTATGCGGGATCGCGGTACTCAACTTCCGTACCATGTACAGGAGGTGGGCTCCTGAGGAGCCTTCTCCCGAGCTCCCCCAATTGGACTCGAACCAATAACCTGCCGATTAACAGTCGGCTGCTCTGCCAATTGAGCTATGGGGGATCGGCTTCCGCTTCGGCTCCCGTTCCCCGGGCTCCTCGGCGCTCGCTGCGGGACATACATTAGCGCACTCGGGGGGGTGGTCCGCCAATCGCTTTCCCCGGCCGCCCCGGACCGCCGTCCCGGCGCGCCCCGCGCGCGCCCGCGACGGCCCCCGGGGATGCTGGGGACGCGGACGGTTCGCCGTCCCGACCAACGGGTAGGGCAATGCGGCAGAAGGCCGCCAGGAGAGGGTGGGTCCGATCATGTGGAAGCTGTCGTTGGCCGTGGGTTTCGCGGCCGGCTACGTCCTGGGCTCGCGGGCCGGGCGCCAGCGCTACGAACAGATCGCCAAGGTCACCCGGCAGATCACCCAGAGCCCCGCGGTGCAGGGGGCGACGGACCGGGCCCGGCACCAGGCCGGCGCGGTCGCCGGGAAGGCGGCCGGCGCGGTCGCGGACCGGGTCGGGGGCCGACTGCCGACCGCGGTCACCGACCGGGTGCCGTACCTCAACCGCACCCGGGCCGAGGACGACAGCTGGGGCACCTTCCGCCCGTGACCGGGCGGTGACGCCGGGGCCCGGGGTCGGGCCCTGGCAAAGGAACCCCCAACCGGGCGTTCCGAACCGGCAACGGCCCACCCGGCCCGGACGCGTCCCGGGCCGGGCTGGGGCATGATCTCGACATGGCCATCGTCGCGGGGATAGACAGCTCGACCAACCGCACCCGGATCGTCGCGTGCGACACCGACACCGGCGCCGTGCTGCGCTCCGGGAAGGCCCCCCATCCCGTCCCCGAGGACCAGAACCTCCGCGCGGGCGAGGCCGACCCGCAGATGTGGCTGCACTCACTCGGCGACGCCGCGACCGGCGGCCTGCTGGAGAGCGTCCGGGCGATCGGCGTCAGCGCGCAGCAGCACGGCATGATCGGCCTGGACGCGGGCGGGGTGCTGGTCCGGCCCGCGATCCTGTGGCACGACCCGCGCTCCAGCGGCGCCGCCGCCAAGCTGCTGGACGCCCTCGGCGGCCCGGCCGCCTGGACCTCCGCGATCGGCGCGGTGCCCGGCCCCACCTACACCATCGCCAAGCTGCGCTGGCTGGCCGAGTTCGAGCCGGCCAACGCCCGCCGGGTCGCCGAGGTGCTGCTGCCGCACGACTGGCTGGTCTGGCAGCTGCTCGGCCACCCCAAACGCCGCACCACCGACCGGGGCGACGCCTCCGGCACCGGCTACTGGTCCCCGATCACCGGCGGGTACCGGCAGGACCTGGTCGAGCTGGCGCTCGGCCACGAGCTCAAGCTGCCCGAGGTGCTCGGCCCCGCCGAACCCGCCGGGCACACCCCCGAGGGCCTGCTGATCTCGGCCGGCACCGGCGACAACATGGCCGCCGCGCTGGGCCTGGGCCTCGGCCCGGGCGACGCGGTGGTCTCGCTCGGCAGCACCGGGACGATCTTCGCGGTGCACGACAAGGCCGTCGTGGACGCCTCCGGCCTGGTCTCCTCCTTCGCCGACGCGAGCGGGCACCACCTGCCGATGGTCGCCACCCTGAACGCCGCCCAGGTGCTGCGCTCCACCGCCGCCATGCTCGGTCTGGACCTGGACGGGCTGAGCGACCTCGCCCTGCACTCCTCCCCCGGCGCCTACGGCCTGGTGCTGCTGCCGTACCTGGACGGCGAGCGCACCCCCGCGCTGCCGCACGCGGCCGGCACCCTGACCGGTCTGCGGGCCGGTGCGATGACCCCTCAGCACCTGGCCCGAGCCGCCGTCGAGGGCATGCTCTGCAACATCGCCGACGCGCTGGACGTGCTGCGTGCCCAGGGCGTGGGGATCAAGCGGGTCTTCCTGCTCGGCACGGCCGGCCGGCTGCCCGCCGTCCGGCACATCGCCCCGATGCTGTTCGGCGTCCCGGTCGTGGTGCCGGCGCCGGGCGCGCACGCCGCCCGCGGCGCCGCCCGGCAGGCGGCCTGGGCGCTGGCGGGCACCCCGGAGCCGCCGCAGTGGGAGCTGCCGGACGCCGAGACGGTCGAGCCGGAGGACGAGCAGGAACTCGCGATCGGCGCGGCGGTGCGCCAGCAGTACTGGGCCGCCCGCCACCAGATCCACCCGGAGGCGGCCTCTGGCCCGTCGGCCTGAGGCCGCCCGGGAGCCCTCAAACCGCCGGGGACGGCGTTGGCTGGAGTCCGTCGCTGAAGATGCGTCACCCGGCGACCGGTGGCAGCGTGGGTCGGGACACGGCCACCGACGTGAAGGGCGACAGCATCCCATGGCCTTGCACAAAGGGGCCGGCAACGGCCGCCGGCTGAGCGTCAGTCCGTTCCTGGGCATCACCGACCCGCTGGGCTCGATGCAGCTCGCCCCGCCCGTCCACCGGCTCGGCGACGGCCCGGTCGCGGCCGAAACCGCGTACCAGCTGATCCACGACGAGCTGATGCTGGACGGCAGCGCCAAGCTCAACCTGGCGACCTTCGTCACCACCTCGATGGAGGTGCAGGCCACCCGGCTGATGACCGAGTGCCTGGACAAGAACATGATCGACAAGGACGAGTACCCGCAGACCGCCGAACTGGAGCGGCGCTGCGTGGCCATCCTCGCCGACCTCTGGCACGCCCCCGACCCGGACCTCGCGGTCGGCTGCTCCACCACCGGCTCCAGCGAGGCCTGCATGCTCGCCGGGATGGCGCTCAAGCGCCGCTGGATGCGCCGCAACCCCGAGCGCTACGCGGCCGGCGCCCGGCCCAACCTGGTGATGGGCGTCAACGTCCAGGTGTGCTGGGAGAAGTTCTGCACCTTCTGGGAGGTCGAGGCCCGCACCGCGCCGATGGAGGGCGAGCGCTTCCATCTCGGCGCCGAGCAGGCGGTCGCCCTGTGCGACGAGAACACCATCGGCGTGGTCGGTGTCCTCGGCTCCACCTTCGACGGGTCGTACGAGCCGATCGCGGAGATCTGCGCGGCCCTGGACGAACTCCAGGAGCGCACCGGCCTGGACATCCCGGTGCACGTGGACGGCGCCTCCGGCGGCATGGTGGCGCCCTTCCTCGACCCGGAGCTGGTCTGGGACTTCCGGCTGCCCCGGGTGGCCTCGATCAACACCTCCGGGCACAAGTACGGCCTGGTCTACCCGGGCGTCGGCTGGGCGCTGTGGCGCGACCAGGAGTCGCTGCCGGAGGAACTGGTCTTCCGGGTCAACTACCTGGGCGGCGAGATGCCGACCTTCGCACTCAACTTCTCCCGGCCCGGCGCACAGGTCGCGGCGCAGTACTACATCCTCCTCCGACTCGGCCGGGAGGGCTTCAAGGCCGTCCAGGGCGCCTGCCGGGAGGTCGCCACCTATCTGGCCGGGGAGATCGGGAAGCTGGGCTGCTTCCGGCTGCTGACCCACGGCGACCAGCTACCGGTGTTCGCCTTCACCACCACCGAGGACGTGCCCTTCGACGTCTTCGACGTCTCTCGGCGGCTGCGCGAGCGCGGCTGGCAGGTGCCCGCGTACACCTTCCCGGCGGACCGGGAGGACCTCTCGGTGCTCCGGGTGGTCTGCCGCAACGGCTTCTCCCGGGACCTCGCCGATCTGCTGTTGGCCGACCTCAACCGGCTGCTGCCGGAGCTGCGGCGCCAGCCGGTCCCACTCAAGGAGCTCGGGATGCCGGTCCGCGAGGGCTTCCACCACTGACGGCGGCGACGCCGCCCGGAGGGGCCGGTGGGAGGGTGCGGGGGGGGCGCCCCCACCGGGGGGGCCCGCGGGTGGGGGGGGGGGCCCCCCCCCCGGGGGGGCCCCCGCGGGGGGGGGGAGGGGGGT
>NZ_JBICZB010000035.1:0-79459 GCF_043201815.1 Kitasatospora sp. NPDC048296 | reverse complement strand
TCACCGAGCAGGCCCGCCGGCACGGCATGCGGCTGAGCTTCATGGACGGCGGTGGGGGCGGGCCCGGGGGGGGGGGCGGCCGGGGGCCCCCCGGGGCACGCCACCGTCGTTCGCGGCACGGGCGTGCTCAGTGGACCATGATGTCGCCGCGCGTGGTCTTCACCACCACGCTGTGCGGCGCGTCCGTAGCGGTGTTCGGCAGCGAGACGCTCGGCGACGACCAGGAGCTCTGCGCGTCGACGTGGTAGGTGGCGTCGTGAGGCACCTTGAGGTCGACCCCGCCGTAGCCCGTGGTGACCTTCAGGGAGGCGGGTGCCGCCGTGAAGGAGGCGCTGACCGCGCCGTCGGTGGTGACCTCGGCGTTCGGGGCGCTGCTGTCGGCGAGGGTCACCGCGCCGCCCGTGCTCCGCACGGTCAGCGGGCCGGACGACTGGTCCACCTCGACCCCGCCCAGCCCGGTGGTCAGATCCAGCCGGCCGGTCAGGCCCTTCGCCTGGATCCCGGCATCCCCGGTGCTCACCTGCGCGGCCAGGCCGGCCGGCACCGTGATCTGCAGGTGCCCCGAGCAGTCGTCGGAGCAGCTGGCGGTGACCGTGACGTCCGCCCCGGACCGGGTGACGGAGACCTGCGGGACATGGCCCGTGTAGCTGCCGCTCATGGCCACCGCGACCTGCGAGGATCCGTCCTGACTCAGCGTCACGCCGAGTCGGTCGGCCTGGACCGTCACCTGGCCGGCGCCGGCCGCGTCCTGCTGCCAGTTGGCGCTGTACGGGTGGTGCACCGGAAGCAAGGCGACCACACCCCAACTGGCCACGGCGACGACCGTGACGAGGACGGCCAGCCCTATGAGGAGGAATCCGCGGCGCATCCTCGGCGTGGTACTGATCTCAAGCTCCCAGGTAGCGCAAAACGGCGAGCACGCGGCGGTGGTCTCCCGCCTCCTGCTGCAGATCGAATTTCACGAAGATGCTGCGGATGTACTTCTCCACCGCCGCCGTGCCGATCACCAGATCGGCCGCGATCCCGGCGTTGGAACGGCCCCCCGCCATGGCCGTGAGGACCTCCCGCTCGCGCGGCGTCAGGGTGGACAGCGGATCCCGCTGCCGGCTGCCGGCCAGCAACTGCTTGACCACCTCCGGGTCGAGGACCGTCTCGCCCGCGGCGACCCGGCGCAGCGCGTCCACGAACTCCTCGGCGTCCGACACCCGGTCCTTGAGCAGGTAACCGACCCCGTTGTCATTGGTGTTGACCAGGTCGATGGCGTAGCGCTCCTCGACGTAGTGGGAGAGCACCAGGACGCCGGTCTCCGGCCAGCGGGCGCGTACCGCCAGTGCGGCGCGCAGGCCCTCGTCCAGGAAGGTGGGCGGCATGCGGACGTCCGTCACACAGACGTCCGGCCGGTGTTCGGCCACCGCGCGCAGGAGTTGCTCCCCGTCGCCGACCGCGGCGACCACCTCGATCCCCTCTTCGCTGAGCAGCAGTTCGATGCCCTGGCGCAGCAGCGCGGAGTCCTCGGCCAGCACTACCCGCATGGCAATTCCACCTCGATCACGGTCGGTCCACCCACCGGACTGCTGAGCCGGAACCGCCCGTCCACCCCGGACACCCGGTCCGCCAGACCAGTCAGACCCGTGCCGGCCCCGAGGTCGGCTCCGCCACGCCCGTCATCGCCAACCTTAACGTCCAATCGGGCGCCCTCCCGGCGGATCTCCACCCAAGCGCGGGTCGCATGAGCATGTTTGGCCACATTGGTGAGCGCCTCGGTCACCGTGAAGTAGGCGACCGCCTCGATGGTGGAGGGGAGGCGCGGCTCCACCAGGACGTCAAGGCGCACCGGCACCGGAGCCAGCGCGGCGACGGCGGAGAGCGACGCCTCCAGGCCGCGGTCGGTCAGCACCGGCGGGTGCAGGCCACGGGCCAGGTTGCGCAACTCGGCGATGGTGCTGAGGGTTTCCCGCCGAGCGTCCTCGACCATCTTGTTGGTCTCGTGGTCACCTGACTTCTTCAACCGCGAGCTGGCCCGGCCCAGGGTGATCGACATCGCCACCAGCCGTTGCTGGGCACCGTCGTGCAGGTCCCGCTCGATCCGTTTGCGCTCCGCCTCTGCGGCGTCCACCACCCGGGCTCGACTCTCCGTCAGATCGATGACCCGCTGCTCCAGTTCCATGCCGCGGGGTCGGGAGAGCAGTGCGACGGCCAGCGTGGTGTCCAGCGCCAGCAGGAGTTTGACTACCAGTGGGGAGAGGACCGTGCCGACCAGCAGCGCCACCGCCGCGACCAGCAGCGCCCGGGGCAGGGAATCCACCAAGAACGGCCCGAGCTGGGCCTGCCCGCCGGGCAGGCCCCGGTAGTAGGCCGGAAGCAGCACCAGGGTCAGCGGCACGGCCCAGATCAGCGCCACCCCGACCACGGTCACCACCGCCATGGGCATCAGCAGTACGAAGTAGCCGATCAGCCGCCAGGTGCAGAGGCTGTGGACGAGCGACTGCAGCGACTTGGCCAACCGCCACGAACAGACCGGCGCCGGCAGCTCGTCGAGCTCCAGCCCGCAGGTCACGGCGAACCGGGCGCGCTCGACGGCGGCCAGCCGGAACAGCGCCCACCCCGCCGCCACCGTGAGCGGCAGGCCCACCAGGCCGGCCGGCGCCAGGCAGACGGCGACGACCAGCACGACCAGCACGGCCAGTCCCGCCAGGGCCACCAGACCGTCAAGTGCCAGGTGGATCGAGGCCCGCCACAGCACGGGGGAGGCCAGCGCGCGCAGCGGATTGCCCGGCACCACCTCGCGGGGTGGCCGGGCGTCCGTCCGGGCTCTGCCGGTGGCACGGCCGGCGATGTTCTCGGTCAACTGCTTCGGACCCGCTCTCGTGGGCCGTGCGGGCGGCGACCAGGTCACCGTCCGCGCCTCGATTCGACAAGGGGACGGTACCCAACCCGACCACCCGTCAGCAGCGGGGACAGCCCACTAGCGAGGGTAGGGTTTACCCCCCGTCCGGCCGGTGGGTTCATGCTGCCGACCCGGCGCCGCCCGGTGCGACATCGTGGGGACATGACCGATGCCGACGCGGCAGTCCTGCAGCAGCTTCTCGAAGTCGGGACGCTCCACCCCGGTGAACGCCGAAATGCCGAGGTCCTCGTAGTAGGTGGTACTGGGAGATCGAGCGAGAGTCCGGTCCCGGCGCGGGGAGCCGTCGAGGACATCGGCGCGAGGCCGGCGAATTGACCCACTGTTGTCGCCCGGCCTCGCGGTCGTTCTCGACCTCCCGCAGCAGAGCGAAGATGCTTCGCCCTCCTGCCGTTCCGTCTCCACCCGTAGGCCCGGCTACAGCAGTGCGTAGACCGCCGAGGCGTCGTCGTGGGTCTTGCCGCGCGGCCAGCGCTCGCAGGTGGCGTCCGCCCGCTCCACCTCGCGGACCTGGGCGATCAGCTCGCCGGGGCCGGACTCCGCGAGCAGCCGCAGCACATCGCCCCAACTGCCGAGCCCGAAGCGCTCGGTGTAGCGCGAGGCGCCGTCGGTGAGCGCGGCCAGCGCGTGCAGCCGGTCCAGCCGGACGAAGCCGGTCTCGGCGTGCTCGGCCGCACGCGGGCTGGCGGCCGCGATCCACGGCCCGCTGCCCCGGTTGCGGGCGGCGCGCACGGCCAGCACGTACTCCAGGTGCAGCGCGGTCCGCTCGGCCGAGCCCGGGACGGTCGCCCAGACCTGGCGGCGCAGCCCCTCCCCGCCGGGGAAGCGCTGGTTGTCCCCGATCACCTTCGGCGGGCCGTCCTTGAACTCCAGGACCAGCAGCGAGTCGCCGAGCACCAGGTACTCCAGCGACTCGCCGTGCCGCCGGGCCGCGACCACCATCGCGGCGGGCGTGTTGGGGTGGGCGAGGTCGCAGCGGCCGCCGTGCAGCGCGGCTGTCTCCACGATGGCATCGGCCAGGCACTCGGCGATCGAGCGGTCCACGCGGTCGGTGAGCCGGGCGAGCAGGTGCACCCCCAGCCGGCGGACGTACCAGGCCGTTCCGTGCCGGCACCCGGACTCCAGGCCGGCCGGCGAACTCGCGCCGTCCAGCAGGACCAGCGCCTCCGGTGAGGCCACCGCGAAGTCCTCGCTCTCCCGGTCGGGCCGTCGTGCTTCCCCTGCGAGCTGTAGCTGCATCCCGACAGTGTGGCCGCCGCCCCCGGCCCGCGCCCAGACCCGTGCGTCGGTGTGGCGCGGGCCGGGGCCCGTTGTCCGGTGGCATCGAGGGCGATTCAGCCATACCGTCGGATAACGACCGGACAATTCGGCCGATCAGGGCTGGTCGGGTTTAGGACCACCTTCGGGTGTCCGACCGACCCGGGACTGACGAGGAGCGGAAGATGTTCTGGCAGTTCATCGTGTTGCTGGCCGCCGCGCTCGGCTTTCCGACCGCTGCGCTGTTCTTCCTGATCGGCGGTCCGCGCTTCCCGGACGAGAAGCGGGAGCGGAAGGCCTAGTCAGGAGGCCCGCCAGGCCGGGTCGCGGCCGAGCAGCGCCAGGGCGCGGTCGAACCGGCCGGCGCCGCCGCCGGGTTCGAGGCCCGGGCGGAAGGCCCGGCCGGGCGCCCGGGCTTCCGGCGTGTTCGGGACCGCCTCGGTCACCGCCGAGAGGGCGTCGGCCAGGGCGTCGTCGCCGTCCACCGCCGCGACCAGGGCGTCCGGGCTGCCGAGCGCGGCGGCGACGTCCCAGCCGTGCACCAGGGTGTCGAGCAGGTGGAAGCCCACCGCGTGGGCGAGCGGGAACGGGCCGCTGTCACGGATCTCGGGCAGCCAGAGCGCCCGCTCGACGGCGGCCGCCTCCCGGAAGGCGGCGGTGAGTTCGGCGCCGGTCCGGCGGAAGACGCCCGCCGGGTCCGCGTCGACCGGGGCGTCCGTGAACAGCGCGAGGTCCGGCCCGGCGCCGCGGGCGGCCGCGGCGAAACCCTGGTGCTGGCCGGCGCAGTGCTCCAGCAGCCGGCGCAGTGTCCAGCCGGCGCAGGGGGTGGGAAGGTCCAGCTGGTCCGGCCGTACGGTGTCCACCACCTCGGCGGCCAACTCCATGGCCCGTGCGTGCAGTTCGACGATCTTCATGCGGCAGTTACCCCCAGTCCCGCGGAAATGAATCCGATCACCTGATCAACGACGGTCGGTTCCCCGATGATCCGCCGGCGGCCGAGCCCCCGGGTCACCACCAGGTCGAACCGCTCCCGGTACGCCCGCTGCAGCCGGCGCGCCCGGGCCGACAGGACGTCGTTGAGTCCAACGCTTCTTGTTTATTCCAACGCCCCTTCCAGCGCGGCGGCTTGGGCGAGCAGCCGCTCGTCGCCACCCGCCGCGCCGACCACCTGCAGGCCGAGCGGCAGCCCGGCCGCGGTCCGGCCGGCCGGCAGGCTCAGCGCGGGCAGCCCGAGGAAGCTCCACGGCAGCGACATCACCGCGTCCCCGGTGCTGTGCAGGCCCTCCGGCGCACCTCCGGTCGCCGAGGGCGCCAGCCACAGGTCCACCCCGGCTTCGGCGGTCGCCGCCGCCACCCGCTCGCGCAGCCGCTCCCGGAAGTCCAGCGCGGCGGCCCGGTCCTCGGCCGCCACGCCCTGGCCGACCCGGATGCTCGCCACCGTCTCCGGCCGGTACAGACCGCCAAACCGGGCGAACCAGTCGGCATGACTGCGGGCCAGCTCGAAACGGTTCACGGTCTGCAACTGCCGGACGATCTCGGCGAAGTCGGTGAACAACGGCACCCGGCGCACCGTCGCACCGGCCCGCTCCAGCCGTTCCACCCGCTCCTCGAAGACGCGCAGCACGGCCGGTTCGGCCCGCTCCAGGTACGGGCCGTCCGGCACACCGAACACGGGCGCGCCCGGCACCGGGCCGGTCCGCCAGTCGTCACAGAGCAGCGAGGCCGCCAGCGCCGCACCCGCCAGATCGGCGGTGAACACCCCCAGGGTGTCGAAGCTCGGCGCGTTCGGGATCACGCCCGCGACCGGAATCCGCCCGTACGTCGGCCGGAACCCCACCACCCCGCAGTACGCGGCCGGGCGGATCACCGAACCGACCGTCTGGGTGCCGATCGCCAACGGCACCAGCCCCGCCGCGACCGCCGCCGCCGAACCGCTGCTGGAACCGCCCGGGGTGTGCCCCGGATGGTGCGGATTGCGGGTCGGGCCCGGGGCGCTCGCCGCGAACTCGGCAGTCACCGTCTTTCCCGCGACCATCGCCCCCGCCGCCAGCAGCCGGTCCACCACCACGGCCTGCGGGCCCGCCAACACCCCCGGCGGCAGGGCGGATCCACCGTGCGTGGACAGCCCGTCCACGTGCACGATGTCCTTGACCCCCACCGGCACCCCGTACAGCGGCGGCCGCCCGGCCGGCTCCGGGTACCGCGCGGCCAACTCCCGCGCCCGCGCCCGCAGTCGGTCGTGCCGCCCGGCTTCCGACACGAAGGCGTGGATCAGCGGATCCACCCGCTCGACCAGCGCGCAGAAACGGTCCACGTACTCGGGCAGGCCCGGCGCACCGGACCGCAGCCCGGCGGCCGCACGGGTCAACGGCCGCGGCCGGACAAGAGATTGCTCCATGCCGAACACGGTAGCGCCGATCACGACGGCGCCGGCCTCACCGGCTTCACCGGCCCACCGACCTCAGGGGTGCTCGGCCGCCAGGTAGGGCTGTTCGCGCAGGAAGTACGCCCCGCAGGTGTGGCAGCACAGCTCGGGGGTCCTCCCCCAGTCCACCGCCTCCCGCACCGGCGCCCCCGGATCGAGCTCGCGGCCGCACATCGCCACGCTCTGCGCACCCCGGACCATGTGCCACAGCCGCACCCCGCCGGCCTCACCGTCGGCGCCGTACTCGGCTCGCATCTGGTGCATCATGCACCCCATCGTCCGACCGCCTCCGGAGCCCGGCAACCGGGGGCCCGCGTCCCTCCCGGGATGAACCCGAGGGGGCGGACAACCGTTCGCGCCCCTCGGTGGTCTTCCCCCGGAGAGCGCACACCCGACCCAACCGCTGGAGCCATCGATGCGACCCGCCCGCCTTCCCGCCGCCTGCACCCTCCTCGTGCTCACCGCGGGCCCGGTCGCCCTCGGTACGGTCCCCGCCCTCGCCGCCGACTCCTCGCCCACGTCGGCGCCGTCGGCAACCTCGGCGACGCCCTCACTGACACCCTCGGTGACGCCGTCCGCCCCGGCCCCGAGTGCCACGACCGGCCCCACGGACGCCCCGTCCGGCAGCGCCGCCCCCACCGCGACGCCCTCGGCCACCCCGACCGGCGCCGGCTCCGCCGCCGAGTGCCCGGAGGGCCCGATGGCGGTCACGATGCCGGTCACCGGCAGCAGCACCACCCCGGGGCAGCTCGCGGTCACCTTCGACAACATCAGCACCACGACGGTCAAGGAACTCGCCACCACCGTCGCCCTCGCCGACGGCGGCAGCGCCCTCAGCGCCGAACTGCGCGCCCCCGAGGGCGCCTGGAAGCCCCTGACCGTCTCCGGGACGCCGACCAACGCCGGCACCTACCAGCTCGCCCCGGGCCAGAAGCTCACCCTCCAGCTGCGGGCCACCGGCCTCGGCGACCACCCCCTCACCTTCACCGCCAAGTCCGAGGTCCTTCCGTCCGGCTCCGCCCCGGCGAAGAAGTACACCTGCCCCCAGCTCACCGCCGCCTTCACCTACGCCGCCACCAACCGCACCACCCCCACCACCCCGCCCGCCGGCCCCGCCCACCTCGCCGACACCGGCGCCGGCACCGCCAGCCGCCCTCTGGCCATCGCCGGCACCACCGCCGTCCTCCTCGGCGCCACCCTCGTCTTCCTGACCCGCCGCCGCCCCACCGAGGACTGACCGCCGGGTGGTGCGGAGCCACGTGCCCCTACGGCCGGTCTTCGAACTCCCGTCGTCCGCCCGGAGGGCGGGCGGGGCGGCGTCGGGGTGCGTGCATCGCAAGGCGGAGGAGGGAGCCACTGCGGTGGGGGCACCTCCCGGCCGAAGGCTGGGGGAGCGTCGCCCCGCAGGCGGGAGTGTGAGGACCGGCCCTACGGCACAGCGGTGGACGGAGGGCCGGAGCGCCGCTCCCGGTGGCCGAGAGCTCCGGCCGCAGGGCGGAAAGGCGCGGCGCAGCAGCGCGACGACCGACGGACCGCTGCTCTGTGCCCGGCCCGCCGCCGAACCCGCACGCGGACGCGGATCCACTGCCGAACCCACACGCGGACGCGGATCCGCCGCCGAAACGCCCGGTTCGCCGTGGGGCGGCGGCAGGTCAGGAAGCGGCCCTCAGCAAGGCGTCGTCCTGCCACTTGAGGATCTTTTGACCCCCACAAGCCCATGACCTGCGGGTTTGATCGAAAAAGTGCCGCTGACCAGGCAAAACTACCTTCAGTAGTTCGCACTGGTCAGCGACACTTTTGACCCTCATGTGCCCCGGATGTGCCCTGCCGGGCACTCTGGCGGCACGCCGACTCAGCTGCTCTGCTCTCGATGAGCACACACAGCCCGGAACGCACCAACATCACTGTCTGACAACAAGTCAGCGCAACCGGATGTTTGGTCGCCGTCTGCTGCCAGACTCCATCCAGCCCATCGGACGAGCAGCTAAGGCATCACTCGTGGCTAACCCCGAACCGCCCGGCCCCGGCTGGGGCCAGCCGCAGAACCCCACACCGGCGCCGGCTCAGCCCGGTGCCACGTCGCCGGGCTGGCAGTCGCCCCCTCCTCGGCAACGCAGGTTCAAGCCGTGGCAGATGGCCGGCATGGGATGCGGTGGTCTATTCGCCTTGCTCATGGTCATCGGGATCATCGGCTCGATCGTCGATCCCCTTCCGAAGAACACGGCGAGCAGCGTACCCGCCGCGCAACCAAAGCCAGCGGCACCAGCCACGAGCGCCGCGGCGCCGTTGCCGACCGCCAGCCCCGACCCGGCACCGAACACCGCACAGCCGCCCACACCAGCCGCGCCCAGTTCGGCTGCGAAGGGACAGTCCGCGGCTCCGCAAGCGCCCTCCGCACCTGCGAGCCCGACAACGCCAGCAACGACCGACTGCGGGCCCAATCGCGACATCATCGTCCGGTTCATCACGCCTGGGCTTCCCCCAAGCTCGGCACTCCTCGGAGAGTACGCGATCGCAACCTGCGAACCGACGTTCCAAAGCCTTGAGAAGACATCCCCGAAGGAAGCCGGCTACTGCACGCAGGCAGCCTGGGCGAGCGACAATCCGGGCTACGAGGCCGACGTCACGCCGGCCCCGCCGCTGAAGAAGATCCAGGTGGCGTACGGACCGGCCTGCCGATAATCAGGTGCTGGTTCTACAGCAGCGAATCCTGCAGGCCACCGACCGCGTACCTCGCGCCTGCTCCGGCAAGCTGCCCCGCGTGCAGCGTCGACTTGGCGGCGAGTACGGCCGCCCGGACGCGCGCGGCTCCGGCAGTGGCCACGGCCGCTCCACCGCCGACCTGGGCCGTTCGCCCGCCAAGGCCCGCGCACGTGGCACAGATGCCCTGCTGCGGCACAGGGTCGTGGCACTTGGCGCACTCGGCGTACCGAGGCTTGGAGGACTGCTGCGGGGCCTGGACGGGCGGCATCTTGCGCTGCAGGCGGCTGCGGAGCACGCCGACCGGGGAGTGCAGGGGCATGGGAAGGGCGGGCAGCAGGGCCTGGGCCAGCTCTTGGGCTGTGCTGCCGCGCGCCAGCCACTGGGCGACGAGTGGCGCCAGCTCGGTAGCCTCGACCTCGCCCAGCCGCAGCAGCGGCTCCAAGCGGATCACCCGGAACAGCGTCGCCACCGCCTCGCGGACCTGCTCGTCCGGCACGGCCGGAAGCTCCTGTTCGATGGTGTGGCCCTCCTCCCGCCCCTCGGGCCAGCCGGCGGCCTCACCGCTGGCGGCCGACTGCTGGTCGGCCTGCTCGGCGGGGTGGGAGGGTTCTTGGTACCGGTTCTTTACAAAAGGGGCGCCAGCATGGCCGGTGCTCGCCTCACCGGAGACCGGACGGGTGACACCCGGTACCGCCAGCTGCGGGGTGTCGTAGACGTGGGTCTCGGTACGGATCGTCCCGTCCGGCATGCGGATCTTCTCGACCCGGTAGTACCCGGCCTCGGTCAGCTCCTTCAGGGCCTTGCGGATCGCCCCGCGCCCCTGCGGGCTGGAGTCGGCCATGTGTCGGCCGTCCTCGCGCCAGCCATCCGGGCGGGAGAGAAGGTCCGAGAGCAGGCCACGGGCGGTGTAGGACAGCCGCCGATCCTGCAGCAGGCTGTTGGGCAGCACGGTGAAGTTGCGCACGTGGGCGCTACGATGGACACGCATCGGGAGGTTGCACTCCTGTTGCCGGACCCCGGGGTGTTACCAGCACCGCCGGGGTCGCCTATTTTCGGTTGGACCACGGAACGTACCACGTCATCCGCCACACCAAGGTCCTTTTGCCGCAGCGGCCTTGATCACATTCAAGGGCTGTCGTTTTTCGGCGGAGCCGTGTCCGGTGGCCGTCGTGGGTTGCGCGTGAATGTCGGGTGGCCGAGCCGACCCGGCCACTCTTACGGTCAACCGGCGGCGAGGAGTTCTCCGCGCTCGACGGCCTCGCGCAGGACGGCGGCGAAGTCCTGGGGCAGGAGGTTGACCGCGTCGAGGGCGTCGGTGGTCAGGGGGATCTCTTCGAGGATGTACTCGCCTCGGCCTTCCTGGCTGAACTCGGGGCCGGTGCGGTCCTCGAAGCTCCACTTCTCGATGGTGGCGAGGTAGAAGTCCTGCCGCTCGTCGGCGGTCTCGATGGCATGAAGGAGGCTGACGATCTCGGCCTCGCCCGCGATCTCCTCGCGGACCTCGCGCAGCAGGGCCTCCTCGGGGCTGGCGTCGGTCGGTTCGATCTTGCCGCCGACGATCACCCAGTACGGGTCGATGCCGGGGCGGATGCGCTTGATCAGCAGCATGGTGTTGTTCGGGGTCAGGAGGACGGCGCGGACGCGGTGCTGCATGGTGGGCTGCTTCCTGTTCGGTGGGACGGGCGGGTCAGTGGAGGAGCCAACCGCCGTCGACGTGCAACGACTGGCCGGTGATGAAGGACGCGCTGGGGCCGGCGAGGAAGGCGACCACGGCGGCGACGTCTTCGGGGCGGCCTCGACGCTGGACGCACTGGCGGCGGATCTGGTCCTCGGGTCGGGCTCGGTGGTGGGCGGGCAGGTCGTTCTCCGCCTCGACCTGGATGGCCCCGGGTACGACAGTGTTCACGGAGATCCCGGCCGGTCCAAGTTCCCTGGCCAACGACCTGGTGAGGCCGAGGAGTCCGGCCTTGGCGGTGCTGTAGGCGGTGAGTCCGGGGCGCCCGGCGCGGGCGTTGACGCTGCCGATGTTGACGATCCGGCCCCATCGGCGGGCGACCATGCCGGGGCTGATGGCACGGCAAGTGCGGTAGTGGATGGTCAGGTTGGACTCGATCGCGCGCGCCCATGCGTCCTCGCCGAGCTCGTCCCACGGGATGCGCGGGTAGGCGCCCGCGTTGTTGACGAGGACGTCGACCGGCCCGAGTTCGGACTCGACCTGACTGGCCAGCGCGGCGACGGCGTTCGGGTCGGTGAGGTCGGCGCTGACCTCGATGCCGCTGCGGCCCTCGCGCCGCACGTCGGCGACCACGGTGCGGGCCTGGTGGATCTGCGCGAGGTGGTTGACGGCGACGGAGGCACCAGCGGCGGCGAGGGCGCGGCTGGTCGCGGCGCCGATCCCGGTGGCTCCGCCAGTGACCAGCGCCACCCGGCCTTGGAGCGGGAGGGCGGCGATGGGCAGTTCAAGCGGCGCGGGTGTGGTCATCGTCCATCCGATCGTCGGGGCCGGTGGCCGGCGCGGGCTGGGTGCGGGTGAAGGTCTCGCCGATGGTCTCGGGCTGCTGGGTCTCGGCGAGCTTGGCCAGGAGCAGGAGGAGGTCGTGGCCGGTGAGGCGGCCGGGCGGGATCACGCCGAGGATTCGCAGGGCGAGGAAGTGGCGGATCTGGGCGAGGAAGTGGTCCGGGCCCAGCTCGGCGGCGGGGGCGAGGTCGGCGCGAACACGCTTCAGCAGTCGGACGATTGCGGCCTGGCGCCCGGCGCCGACCGGCCAGGTGTAGCGGACTTCCAGGCGGCGGTGGCGCTCGTCGTGGTCGACGTGTTCGAGGTGCGGGGTGGTGACCGGCGGAAGGTGCAGCGGCAGGGTGCGGGCGTACACGTCGGGCTGGTAGGTCGGTACGAGCCAGCCGCCCATGCCCAGCAAGTACCAGAGGAGGATGGCGATTTCCCCGGCGAGGGTGTTGCGGCCGGCGTACTCGAAGTCGAGCCAGCACAGCGGGTCGGCGATGTTCGGTTCGGTCGGGTCGCCCTGGGTGAGCGCGGTGACCCAGGTACGGGCTGAGCAGAGCGCTTCGCGGGCTTCCCAGATGATGGCGGGCACGTCGAGCCGCATCGGAACGCCGTTGACGACGAAGATGTGGCCGGTGAGGGCGTGCACGGGCAGTGGCTGGTCGGTACGTGGGGTGGGGACGGCGAGGTGGCCGGACAGGTACCAGGTGTCGATCCGCCTGCCGGGGCGGATGCGGTCCAGGTAGAGGCCGGGCACGCAGTCCGCGAGCGGCGCGGTGCAACCGCTGTCGGCGACTGCGGCGAGCAGGCTGTCGCAGACGGCGTCGATCAGCGCGGTGACCCGGGGCAGGGCGCTCGGGTGCCGGTCGGCGGTGGCGATGACGTCGCCGAGCAGCATGGTGCACCGACCGGTGGCGAACACGTCCTCGTAGGCCACGACGTGCTTGCCGGCTGCCCGGCTGCGGCCGAGCAGCCGGGGTACCGGCAGCGTGCGGGCGGTGGCCTGCCAGCCCTGGACCTCGGCCTCCGCTGCGGCGGGGGCGAGGATCTTGCGGAAGGCCGGGACCGAGGCGGGGCCGTTCATGCGCGGCTCGTCGGCAGGGCGATGGTGGCCAGCCAGTGGCCCAGGACGATGTTGGCGAGCTCCACCGCCTTCTCACGGTCCTCGCGGGCCTGGCGGCGCAGGTCGGTGTCGGTGGCGGGCTCGCGGTCGAGGAAGACGCCCAGCGCGTCGTCGTCCGAGGCACGTTCGGTGCCCTCGAAGCGCAGCATCACCTTGGCCAGCAGGGCGGTGATCTTGAACAGGGCGCGGAGGTCGGGGGCGCCCTTGAGGAGCTGGCGGCGGATCTCGATGGCCGCCTGCACGCCGGCCTCGACGCTGGCCGCCACGTCGCCGGCCGCGTCCGGGGCGGGCAGGGCCAGGCCGGGGCGGCACCACAGCGGCACGAGGGAGCCGGAGCCGATCAGCATAAGGACGTGCAGCAGGCGGGAGGTGACCGCCCCGGTGCGGCACTCGTCCTGGGTCAGCACGGTCAGGCCGAGCTTGACGCCACCGAGTTCGGCTTCGAGTTCGGCGAGGGCCGCTCGGAGCCTGGGGAGGCTGTCCTGCTCGGCGATGACAAAGACGTCCAGGTCCGACCAGCCGTGCTGGTACTTGCCGCGCGCTCCGCTGCCGGTCACGGCGAGGAGGTCGATGACGGGCGGCACCTGGACGGTGGTGCGGTCCAGTAGCTCGGACAGGTAGGACTCCAGGTGGACGGGCAGGCCCAGGGTGTTCACCGGCGTGGTGGCCGGCCTGCACAGCGGCCATCGGCGAGCCAGGGCGATCCCGTCGAGGCGGCGCTCCAAGTGGAGGCGGCTGCGGTTGTTGTCGACGACCTCGTGTGCGAGCCCGGCGATCCCGGCCGCACCGCGTCGGGCCTTGACGGCGTCGCGCTCGACCACGTCCTCGGGTCCGGCGGTGCCGCGTTCGGCGCGGATCTCCGGCGTCGCGTCGACGTACACGACGGTCAGCTGCTCTCCGAGCATCCGCCGCAGCTCGGCGGTCGCGTCCTGGTCGTGCAGCGACTCGATGGTGACGTGGTCGAGGAAGTGGTGGGCAGCGCAGTACCGGTCGAGGCCGTCGACCAGCAGCTCTGCGCGCACCACGGCGGGGATCTCGTACGGGTCGGCGATGCCGGCGCGCTGGGCGGCGTCCTCGATCAGATAGCCGATCTTGAGGCGGGCGTATCCGTGCCTCACCCGTAGGTACTCGCCCGCCGTGCTCTTGCCGCTCTCCGACATGCCGCCGAGCGCGACCATCCGAACCCCTGGCAGGGCGCGGGACGGCACGAGCGAGGCGATCGGGTGCAGACGTTGGCGGATCTCGTCCTGGACGGCCATGACCCGGCGCTCGCCGACCACGATGGTCTCCGCCCACCTGCCCTCGGCGACGAGCCGGTGCGTTTGCAGGTGGAGGTGTCGCTGGTAGTCCGCGTAGGCCGGGGTGACGTGCCGCTCGTGGGAGAGGCTGCGGGAAGTGCCGATCACCGGGTCCTCGTCGTGAAGGAGCACGATGCCGTGCTCGGCCGCCTCGGCGGCGTGGATGTCGGCGGCGTACGGATCGAGGAGCTTGCGCGCCCGGTCGGCGGCCTCGTCGGGGCTGAGACGCTCGCGCACCGCGACGGTGGCGGCCAGCGACGCCTCCAGCATCGGGATACCCCGGTCCATCAGGCGTACGGGCGCGGCGGCGGGCCTGCGGGAGCGCTCCAGGTAGGAGCTGGCGAGCACATCGGTGACCTCCTCGATCGGGCCGCGCTCGAACCACCAGGCGCCCATGCCCGTCGCCTTGATGTCGTCCCAGCGCGGGTCGTAGACGTCCAGCGGCCCGGTGGCGTGGCTGGCGGGGCCGAGGCGGCGAGTCAGGATGCCGATCTGCTTGGTCTTGCCGACGTTGTCGGGACCGCTGAGCGCGATCGTGACGGGCCGGAAAGGCGTGGGGTCGTGCTCAGGGGAGATGGACACGATTTCCTCCGGGTGGTGCACAACGTCTGTGGGGCGGTGGGCGGCCCTCGGCCGGGCGCCGCGAGGGTGCCCGGCCGAGGGCCGGATCGGGCTACCGGCCCGGGTACGGCGGCTGCGGGATCGGCGGGGCCGGGGGTGCAGGCGGCGGGGGCGGGGGAGGCTGCGTGGCCTCCCAGGTCGCTGCGGCGGTTCGCGGCATGGCGAACTCCCTTCGATGTAAGGGATCCGGCCTGGCGGGGCGCCAAGGCCGATGAAGAGGCGGCTCCGGCTGCGGGGGTCCACCCGGAGCCGCCAGGCCCCGCCCCGGGCCGGTGTGCCGTGAATGCCGGGGCGGGAGTACAGGGGTCAGACGGCCGGCGGCGTGTCCGGCGCCGACTCTGAGGAGACGACCCGGTCCATCGCGCCCGTCTCGACGTACTACTGGATCAAGGCCGACAGCAGCCCGAGGACGACGGCGTGACCGAGCAAGCACAGCCCCGTGAGTGCGGCGCCCACGGGGTCGCGGTGTGCGCCGGGGTGCAGGCCGCTCATGCTCGGTCCTCGGCGATGTCGGCCCAGGTCGTCTTGCCGTGTGGGTCCAGGTCGACGCCCCAGACGACGGCCAAGCGGTCGACCAGGGCCAAGCCACGGCCGGACTCCGCGTCGTGGGCGGCGCCGACCATGACCGGCAAGGAGCGGGATCCGTCCCGCACGGAGATGCGCACGGCCTGGCCGGCGCGGTTGGTCACCCGGCTGATGCCGACCCGCATGGCGGTCAGGCAGCCGGTCTTGGCCGCGTTGGAGACCAGCTCCGTCACGATCAGTTCGGCGTCATCGACCAGGTGATCCAGCTCCCAGTCCGTGAGCGCGC
Organism: Kitasatospora sp. NPDC048296; assembly: GCF_043201815.1. Lineage (NCBI taxonomy): Bacteria > Bacillati > Actinomycetota > Actinomycetes > Kitasatosporales > Streptomycetaceae > Kitasatospora > Kitasatospora sp. NPDC048296. The sequence continues at coordinate 63,813 of NZ_JBICZB010000035.1, read as the reverse complement.
CCCGGACCAGCCGACGCGCCGCCGACGCGGACCGCGGCTCGTACGGCAGCTCGGCCATGGTGGGTCGTACGAGTGGTTCCGTTCTGGTCAGCACGTCGGTCGTCATGGTCCGCTCCCGGTCACCAGGGCTGCGACGCCCGGACAGCGGGGGCTGTCCGGACGGCAGCTGCGGTCTGTCCCGCGGACCTCACCGACGCGCAGTCTCAGCGGTTGTAGAGCTTGCGCGCCAACAGGTAGCCGGCGAGCGCGATCACCGCGCTCCACGCGACGGCCTTCGCGAGGTCGGCGCCGGTCGGCTGGGCGGCGAGCAGCTTGCGCAGGGTCTCGATGACCGGGGTGAACGGCTGGTGTTCGGCGAACCAGCGCAGCGGCGTCGGCATCGATGCGGTGGGCACCACGCCGCTGCCGAGGAACGGCAGGATCAGTAAGGGCATCGGCAGGTTGCTGGCGGTGGCGACGTTGCGGGTGATCATGGCGAGCGCGACGGACAGCCAGGTGATGGCGAAGGTGAACATGGCCAGGATGCCGATGACACCGAGCCAGTCCAGGGCGGTGGCGGCGGGCCGGAAGCCCATCGCGAGTGCGGCGGCGGTGGTCGCGGTGAGCGCGAGGAAGTTCTGCACCAGGGCGCCGAGCACGTGTCCGGTGAGGACGGAGACGCGCGCGATGGCCATGGTCTTGAACCGGGCGACGATCCCGCCGGTCATGTCCATCGCGACGGCGATGGCGGTGCCCTGGGCGGCGCCGGCGATGGTCGTGGCCATGATGCCGGGGGTGAGGTAGCCGGCGTAGGCGGCGCGGTTGCCGCCGATGCCGGCGCCCATGGTGCCGCCGAGGACGTAGACGAACAGCAGCAGGATGATCACCGGGACGGCGGTGTAGGTCAGCAGCGGCGTCGGGTAGCGGCGGACGTGTTTGAGCTGGCGGCGCAGCATGGTCGCGGAGTCGGCGACGGCTTTCATCAGGCGGGTTCCTTCACAGCGATGTCGTTGGTGCCGTTGGTGGAGTTGGTGTCGTCGGTCAGGGCGAGGAGGACTTGGTCAGGGCGAGGAAGACGTCGTCGAGGTCCGGGGTGTGCACCGTCAGCCCCGCCACCTCTGCGTCGATCGCGTCCAGCTGGCCCACAACGGCCCTCAGCGCCTCGGCCACGCCGCCGTCCGGGATCTGGACGGTGAGTTCGGCGTCGTCGGCGAAGCGCACGGCGATGTGGCCGCCGGGAATCAGGCGCTTGAGTTCGTCAGGCGTCCCCTCGGCGACGAGCCTTCCCTCACTGAGCAGGGCGACGCGGTCGGCGAGCCGGTCGGCCTCCTCCAGGTACTGGGTGGTCAGGAAGACGGTGACACCGTCGTTCTCGACCAGGTCCCGCACGGTGCGCCACAGTTCGCGGCGGCTGCGCGGGTCCAAGCCGGTGGTCGGTTCGTCGAGGAAGATCAGCCGGGGCGCGCCGACCATCGTCATGGCGAGGTCCAGGCGGCGGCGCAAGCCTCCGGAGTAGGTGGCGACGGGTTTGCGGGCGACGGCCGCGAGGTCGAAGCGTTCGAGTAGCGCCTGCACGGTCCGGCGGCGCCGCGAGCGGCCGACGTGCAGCAGGTCGGCCATCAGGCGCAGGTTCTCCTCGCCGGTGAGCAGGTCGTCCACTGCGGAGAACTGGCCGGTGACGCCGATCGCGGCGCGCACCGCGTCGGGGTCCCGGGCCAGGTCGTGGCCGGCCACGCGGATCTCGCCGGCATCGGCCTTGATCAGGGTGGACAGGATCTGGACGATCGTGGTTTTGCCGGCGCCGTTGGGGCCGAGCAGGGCGAAGATCGTGCCCCGCGCGACGGTGAGGTCGACGCCGTCCAGGACGAGGTGGGCGCCGTAGGACTTGCGCAGTCCAGTGGCGGAGATGATGGCATCTGTGTTCAGCACAGGCTGAAAGCTACGTTGCGTTCAGAGAAAGTATCTACGGAGAGATCCACATAACCGCAGCTCAACGGCCATATTTTGATGCAATGACGATGCCGCCGAATGCACCATTGGCATTGCAACAGGTGTCGCCGAATGCAAGACTGCGGCCATGCCAGGAGGAAGACTGACCCAGCAGGACCGCCACCGCATCGCCGCCGGACTCGTCGAGGGGCTCTCCTACGCCGAGATCGCCCGGCGCCTCGGCCGGACCACGTCGACGGTCACCCGGGAGATCGGCCGCAACGGCGGTCCGGCCGGCTACCGCGCCGAACTCGCGCACCAGGCGACGGAGCGCCGGGCACGCCGCCGCACGCCGAGCGCCGGGCACACGGGCGGCGCCGGGCACACGGACGCCCAGGACCAGGCGGTGGAGCTGGCGGTGGGCACCGGGCTGCCGAAGATGATGGCCAGGGTCCTGATCGCACTGTGGCTGAGTACGGACGGCAGGCTCACAGCCGCCGAGCTGACCCGGGAGCTGGGAGTCAGCCCGGCATCGGTCTCGGCGGCGGTCGGGTATCTGATCCGCCAGGAGCTGATCCGGCGCGAGGCCCAGGGACGCCGGGACGTGTACGTGGTCGACAACGACGCCTGGTTCCAGTCGACGGTGACCGGCGCGGAGCAGACGCTTCATGCGGCACAGGTCGCGGTCCAGTACGCGGAGCAGATCGGCCTCGACACGCCTGCCGGAGCGCGGTTGGCGAAAAGTGGGGCGTTCTTGGAGCGGATCAGCCTGGACGCGTTGGAGTCGGCGGCCCGGTGGCGCGGCCTGCTGAGGTGACGGACGGTCCTGCGCGCGGTATCGCCGATGGTGATGACCCACGTGTGCCCTGGCAGCCTGATCGCCGCCTCGGATTCGCTGCGAGCCTGGCCCCTTGAGCCACCGTTCGTGCAGGTCAAAAGGGTCTTTACCGTTACGAGGCGGCCCTCAGCAAGGCGCCGTCCTGCCACTTGAGGATCTTGTCGAAGCTCACGATGGCCCCCCGGAGGGGGTGGTTGCGGAGCTGCACGTGGTCGGTGAGGGCGTGGATGAGGAAGAGGCCGCGGCCGGATTCGGCGGTGAGGTCGGGGAGGGTGTCGAGGTCGACCGGGCGGAGGGTGGGGGCCGAGGGGCGGCAGGGGAGGACGTGGGTGTCGTAGGGGTGGCCGTCGCAGCGGGGGCGGTGGGCGGTGAGGACGCGGGCCGGGACGGTGGCGCGGCCCCGGCGGGAGCGGCGGGGCCCTCGGCCGGGTGCGGCGGGGCGGACCGGAGTGGGGGTGACCGGGCGGCGGGCGAGCGGGGCGGCGGGGGCCGGCAGGCCGGGGCCGGAGTCGGTGACCTCGATCCGCAGCCGGTCGCCGCTGATCGAGGCGGTGACCTGGAAGCCGTCGTCGGGCCGGCCGGTGACGCCGTGCTCGACGGCGTTGGCGCAGGCCTCGGTGAGGGCGACGCCGAGGTCGTCGGCGATCTGCGGGTCGACGCCGGCCGTCGCCATGGCACCGAGCAGGATGCGCCGGGCCAGCGGAACACTGGCCGGGTCGCGCTTGAGGTGCAGAGTCCACCAGATGTCCACGGGAGGTCCCTCCTGGCTGCGGCTCCACATACAACTAGGTATCTCCGGGCGATTCGGCGGTGAACCGTGCCCGGGGGCGGCTACCGCCCGTTCGGCGGATGGACTGGGGACGGGGTGTGTGCCGAAGGGCGCACACCCGGTGGTGCACGCCGCCGCTGAACGGGGCATTCGTAGGGATTTCCCACCCTGCCGGTGCCGGCGGTGTACGCGATGAGATGATGGCCCGGCCATGACTGCCCTCCCCGCCGCCCCCGTCCCGGGCGCCTCCGTACCGGTCCGGCCGGTGGGGGTCGCCGCCTGGGATCTGCGGCTTGCCCGGGCGGTTCCGTTCGCGCTGGTGTGCACGCTGATAGCGGCCGCCGGGCACGCCCTGGCGGGTGGCGGCGACGTGCCGCCGGCCGCGCTGGCGACGGGTTTCGCCGCGGTACTGGTGCTCGCGATGGCCTGTGGTGGACGGGAGCGTTCGCTGGCGGCCATCGCCGGGGCGCTCGGCGCGGGGCAGCTCGGCCTGCACTGCCTCTTCCACGGCCTCGGCAGCGGCGGCATGCACCACGGTGCGATGACCATGCCGCAGGCGGCCGGCCGGCTGATCTGCAACGAGGCCCGCCCGGGCACGCTGGTCGGCCTGCCCGGCGGTGCGTCCCCCGAGCAGTTGGTCTCCTCGGCGGGCCTGGACCCGCACGCGTACGCCGTCGCGCCCTGGTGGCAGGGCGGCGTGTTCGGGATGACGCCGTCGATGCTGGCCGGGCACCTGGCCGCCGCCCTGGTGGCGGGCTGGTGGCTGCGGCGCGGCGAGGCGGCGCTGTGGCGGCTGGTGCGGGTGGCCGCGTCGGCGGCCCGGGAGCACTGGGCGGCGCCGCTGCGCTCGGCGTTCGTGCTGGTGGCCGCGCTGCTGCGCGGTCTGTTCGGCGTGGCCGGTCCGGCCCGCCGGTTCGGGGCCAGGGGCGGCGAGGGCCTGCTTCCGGCCGGTGCGGTGCTGCGGCACAGCGTGGTGCGGCGCGGTCCGCCGTGCGGGGCCCTCGCGTACTGACCCGGTGTTCCCCGTGCGTGCCCGTAGGGCCGTACCGGGTTCGCGGTGAGGTGCGCGCTGTCCGGGCCGTTCCCGTCCGCCACAGGGACGGCGGCCCCAGGCTCTGCCCCCCACGTCCCCACGCGCGGCCCCCGCCGAGGCACGGTTCCCCCGTCGCCCGGCAGTGCGGGCCGCCGAGCTCCGATCGGAGACCCCGCATCATGCGTTCCCTTCCCGCCCGCCGTCTCGCCGCCGTCGCCCTGACCGCCGCCGCCTCCGTGGTGGCGCTGGCCGGCCCCGCCTTCGCGCACGTCACCGTGAACCCGGGTTCGGCGGCCCAGGGCGGCTACACGGCCGTCGACTTCCGGGTGCCGAACGAGAACGACACGGCGAGCACGGTGAAGCTGGAGGTCAACCTCCCGATGGACCACCCGCTGGCCTCCGTCCGGACCCTGCCGCTGCCGGGCTGGACCGCGAACGTCGAGAAGTCCAAGCTCGACAAGCCGATCAAGGTGCACGGCAGCGACGTCACCGAGGCCGTCTCCAAGATCACCTGGACCGCCGACGCCGGCACCAAGATCGCCCCCGGCCAGTTCCAGGAGTTCCGGGTCTCGCTCGGCCCGCTGCCGACCGACGCCGACAGCATGGCGTTCAAGGCCCTGCAGACCTACGACAACGGCGACGTCGTCCGCTGGATCGACGAGGCCCAGGCCGGCCAGCCCGAGCCGGCCCACCCGACCCCGATCCTGAAGCTCACCAAGGCCGCCGGTGGCGACGACCACGGCGTCACCGCCTCCGCCTCCCCGGCCGCCGGCACCCACGGGGACAGCTCCGACCACGCCGCCGCCGCCGCCGGCGACACCAAGTCCAGCGACAGCACCGCCCGCACCCTCGGCGTGGTCGGCATCGTGGTCGGCGTGATCGGCACCGCCGTCGGCGTGCTCGGCCTGCGCCGCAAGAGCGGCGGCTCCACCTCCTGATCCCCGCGCCGGCGGGGCCGTGCCCATGCCCGGGTACGGCCCCGCCGGCGGTCCACCGCAGACGATCGGAACACCCCATGCCCCGCACCGCCCGTACGAACGGCGCCACCCGCACCACCCGGCTGGCCGGCGCCGCCGCCCTCGCGCTGGCCGCCGCCCTGACCCTCTCCGCCTGCGGCTCCTCCGGCGGCGGCTCGACCGCCGCGAAGGTCACCCAGCAGAAGGAGGACACCCCGTACCAGGGCACCAAGCTCGCCAAGAACTTCGAGAAGCCCGACCTCCAGCTGACCGACACCTCCGGCCAGCCCTACGACCTGCGGCAGCAGACCAACGGCAAGACCACGCTGCTGTTCTTCGGCTACACCAGCTGCCCGGACGTCTGCCCGACCACCATGGGCGACATCGGTGTGGCGATGAAGGCGCTCTCGGCGGAGGACCGGAAGAAGATCAACGTGGTCTTCGTCTCCACCGACCCGCAGCGCGACACCCCCAAGGTGCTGCGCACCTGGCTGGACTCGATGGGCAGCGACTTCATAGGCCTCACCGGTGACCTGGGGAAGGTGAAGACCGCCGCCAAGTCGCTCGGCATCATGATCGAGGACCCGGTGGTCAACGCGGACGGCACGGTCACCTCCACCCACGGCGCCCAGGTGCTGGCCTTCCTCCCCTCGGACGACAAGGCGCACGTGCTCTACATGAGCGGCACCGAGGAGAAGACCTACGAGCACGACCTGCCGCTGCTCGCCAAGGGGGTCTCGGCGTGACCGAGCGAAGCGAGGTCACCATCGAGAGGAGCGTGTCGACGACGGGCAGCCGACGGTTCCGCCGGTCGGCCCTGCTGGGCGCCGTGGTCGCCACCGCCCTCGGCGGCGGCGCCATCCTGGCCGCCTGCGGGACGGGCGGCCAGGGCAGCGCCGGCGACGCGGGCCCGGCGAAGCTGAGCGTGGCCGACTCCTACATCCCGCTGCCCCCGGCCGGCGGGATGGGCGCCGGCTACCTGACCGTCCGCAACGACGGCGGGCCGGACCAGCTGGTCAAGGTGACCAGCCCGGCCGCCGACTCGGTCACCATGCACCGCTCGACCACGTCGACCATGGAGCAGGTGAACAGCCTGGACGTGCCCGCGCACGGCGCGTTGCAGCTCGCCCGCGGCGGCACCCACCTGATGATCATGGGGTGGCAGAAGGCGCCCGCCCTGGGCGACGAGCTGGAGCTCGACCTCACCTTCGCCAAGTCCGGCACCATCTCGGTCAAGGTGCCGGTCAAGGAGCTCACCTACCGGCCCGGCCAGAGTTAGGGAATCCGCCAGCATGCAGAAGGCCTCGCACCGCCGGACCGCCCCCCTACGCATCGCCCCCCGACGCATCGTCGGAGCGCTCGGAACGCTCGGCGTGCTGCTCGCGCTGATGCTCGCCGGCGCCGGGCCGGCCTCCGCGCACGCCACCCTGGACTCCACCGACCCGCGGCAGAACTCGGTGGTCGCCACCGCCCCGCAGGCGGTCACACTGACCTTCAGCGAGACGGTGTCGCTGTCCAGCGACTCGGTCCGGGTGCTGGACCCGGCCGGCAAGGCCGTGGACGCCGGCAACCCGGCGCACGCCGACGGCCAGGGCAACACCGCCCGGGTCGCGCTGAACAGCGGGCTCGCCAACGGCACGTACACGGTGGCCTGGCGGGCCGTCTCGGAGGACTCGCACCCGGTCGGCGGGGCGTTCACCTTCTCCATCGGTGCCCCCTCGGACACCTCGGTGTCCGCCACCGCGCTGCAGGGCGCCAAGGCAGACGGCCTGGTCTCCGCGCTGTACGGCACCGGGCGCACCGTCGCGTACGCGGCGTTCGCGCTGCTCGCCGGGGTGGCCGCGTTCGTACTGATCTGCTGGCCGGCCGGCGCGACCCGGCGTCCGGTGCAGCGACTGCTGATGACCGGCTGGACGGCGCTGCTGGCCTCGACCGTCGCGGTGCTGATGCTGCGCGGCCCGTACGAGCGCGGCTCGGGCATCGGGAAGGCGCTCGACCTGTCGCTGGTGCGCGCCACGCTGGACGAGCGGATCGGCACCGCGCTGGCCGCCCGGCTGCTGCTGCTCGCGGCGGGCGGGATCTTCCTGTCGCTGCTGGTCGGGCAGTTGGGGCTGCCGCAACGGCCCGCCCCCGCGAAGGCCGGGGAACCCGACGAGGACGCCGAAGCCGCCGAGCTGCGCGAGCTGGAGCAGCGGGCCGCCGAGCGCCCGCAGCGCGAGGCCCGGCTGGGCCTGGGCGTGGCCGGGCTGGTGCTGGCGGTCGCCCTCGCGGCGACCTGGGTCGGCGCCGACCACGCCTCGGTGGGCATCCAGATCTGGCTGGCGCTGCCGTTCGGCGTCCTGCACCTGATCGCGATGGCGCTCTGGCTGGGCGGGCTGGCCTCGCTGCTGGTCGGGCTGCGCGAGGGCGTCGGCGCCGAGGTGGTGGACCGCTTCTCGAAGGTCGCCTTCGGCTCGGTGGCCGTGCTGGTCGTCACCGGGATCTACCAGTCCTGGCGGGGCCTGGGCAGCTGGGGCGCGCTGACCGGCACCGAGTACGGGAAGCTGCTGCTGGTGAAAACCGGCTGCGTGGTCGTCATGCTCGGCGTCGCCTGGATCTCCCGCACCTGGCTGGCCCGGCTGCGCTCGGCCCCGGCCGAGGCGGCGGAGGTCGAGCGGGCCGAGGTGCGCGAGCCGGTCGACGTCGCGGCGCACAACGGGGACCCGGTCCGGCAGGCGCAGCTGGCCCGGCAGCAGGCCGCCCGGGCGAGCGCCGGACGCGACCGCGGGCTGACCCCGACCCGGGCCGGGCTGCGCCGCTCGGTGCTGGTCGAGGCGCTGGCCGCGGTGGCGGTGCTGGTGGTCACCACGATGCTCACCAACTCCCCGCCCGGGCGGGTGGCGGGCGAGATCAAGGCGGCCGGGAACGCCGCCCCGGTGGCCGGCGGATCCGCGGCGGCTCCGCAGACCGAGCCGGGCCGCACGGTGGAGCTCAAGCTGCCGTACGACACCAAGGGCCGGACGCCGAACGCCAAGGGCACCGCGACGGTCACCCTGAACCCGGCCAGGACCGGCCCGAACGAGGTGAAGCTCGCGCTGGACGGCACGGACGGGAAGCCGGTGGACGTCCCGGAGGTGCAGCTCGCCTTCACCCTGCCGGACCGCGACCTGGGCCCGCTGCCGGTGGCGCTGACCCCGGAGGGCACCGGCCGCTGGAGCGGCACCACGCAGCTGCCGCTGGCCGGCACCTGGGTGGTCTCGGTGCAGATCCGCTCCTCGGACATCGACCAGACCACCCCGACCCAGCAGTTCAAGGTCGGGTGAGCGCGGTGGACCAGAAGGAGAAGGGCCCGGCGGGCTTCACCCGCCGGGCGCTGCTCGGCACGGCCGGCGCCGGACTGCTGGTCGGCGCCGGGGCCGGGGCGGCCGGGGCGGCCTACGACCGCCCGTCCGACGACCGGGCGGGCCGGGCCGGCCAGGGCGGCACGCTCGGCGCGGGCCGGGTGCCGTTCCGCGGCGAGCACCAGGCCGGCATCCTCGAACCGCAGCAGACCAGGGTCCAGCTGGCCGCCTTCGACCTGGCCGACGGGGCCGGCCGGGACGGGCTGCGCACCCTGCTGCAACGCTGGACCAAGGCGGTGGACCGGCTGACCGCCGGGGAGCCGGCCGAGGAGTTCGACAACCAGGTCGCGCTCGATGCCGGGCCCTGCTCGCTCACCGTCACGGTCGGCTTCGGCGCCGCGCTGTTCGACAAGGCCGGGCTGTCCGACCGCCGCCCGGCGGCGCTGGAACCGCTGCCCGCCTTCACCGGCGACGCGCTGGACCCGGCGCGCGGCGACGGCGACCTGTTCGTCCAGATCGGCGCCGACGACGCCCTGGTGGCGGTGCACGCGCTGCGGACGCTGCAGAAGCTGGCGGCCGGGACGGCCGCGCTGCGCTGGCAGGCGGCCGGCTTCGCCCGGACCCCCGGGGCCACCGCGCGGCCGATGACCGGACGCAACCTGATGGGCCAGATCGACGGCACCAACAACCCCAAGCCGGACGAGGACGGTTTCGCCGGCAAGGTGTTCTGCGCGGCCGGCGGGGACCAGCCGGCCTGGCTGGCCGGGGGCTCGTACCTGGTGTTCCGGCGGATCCGGATGCTGCTGGACCACTGGGAGGAGCTGCCGGTGGAGCGGCAGGAGCGGGTGATCGGGCGGCGCAAGGCGGACGGTTCGCCGTTGAGCGCTCCGGCCGGCTCCGGCGAGGGCACCGCGGTGGACCTCTCCGCACAGGGCCAGGACGGCGCTCTGGCGATCCCCTCCGACGCCCACGTGCGGGTCGCGGCCCCGGCCGGCAACGGCGGGGCGGCGATGCTGCGGCGCGGCTTCTCGTACCACGACGGTCTGCTGCCGGACGGCTCGCCGGACGCCGGGCTGCTCTTCCTCGCCTTCCAGGCCGACCCGCGCAAGGGCTTCACCCCGGTGCAGCGCAAGCTCTCCCGGGGCGACGGGCTCTCCCGCTTCCTGCGGCACGAGGCGAGCGGGCTGTACGCGGTGCCGCCGGGCGTGCCGGCCGGAGGTTACCTCGGGCAGCAGCTGCTGGAGGGGTAGTTCGGCAACTACGGTCCCGGCCACTGAAACGCTTTCATGCCGGGGCCGCGGAATCGTTATGGTGACTGTTTCGGCGAACCCCGCTCATGCGGCACCCCGCTCAGGAACCGTCCCACTGGCAACGGAGGCGTCATGTCGGCCACCCGCTACACCTACCTCGGCCCGGCCGGCACCTTCACCGAGGCGGCTCTGCACACGCTGCCCGAGGCGGCGACCCGGGAGCTGGTGCCGCTGTCCTCGGTGGCGCTGGCGCTGGACGCGGTGCGCGGCGGGGAGGCGTCCGGGGCGTTCGTGCCGATCGAGAACTCGGTGGAGGGCGCGGTCACCGCGACCAACGACGAACTGGCCGCCGGCGCGCCGCTGATGATCTACCGCGAGGTGCTGCTGCCGATCTCCTTCGCGCTACTGGTGCGGCCGGGCACCGAGCTGTCCGGGATCAAGACGGTGACCAGCCACCCGGTGGCCCAGCCGCAGGTGCGCCGCTGGCTGGCGGCCAACCTCCCGGACGCCACGTGGGAGTCGGCCGCCTCCAACGCGGACGGCGCCCGACTGGTCGCCGAGGGCCGGTACGACGGGGCGTTCGCGGGCGAGTTCGCGGCGCCGATCTACGGGCTGGACCCGCTGGTCAAGGAGATCGCGGACGCGCAGAGCGCGACCACCCGGTTCGTGCTGGTCGGCCGCCCGGGGCGGGTCTCCTCGCCGACCGGCGCGGACAAGACCTCGATGGTGGTCTGGCTGCCGGACGACCACCCGGGTGCGCTGCTGGAGCTGCTGCAGGAGTTCGCGGTGCGCGGGGTGAACCTGATGCGGATCGAGTCCCGGCCGACCGGCGAGGGACTGGGCAACTACTGCTTCCTGATCGACTGCGAGGGCCACCTGTCCGAACGCCGGGTGGCCGAGGCGATGATGGGCCTCAAGCGGATCAGCCCGCAGGTGCGGTTCCTCGGTTCCTATCCGCGCGCCGACCGCCAGGTGTCCAAGCACCGGCGGCCGGGGACCTCGGACGAGGATTTCGCCGCGGCGGCGGACTGGCTCTCCCGCGCGCTCGACGGGCGCGGGGACATCTGAGCCCGGACATCCGGGCGACATCTCTTGTCTTTCTGACCTTTTCCGACTGTTATCGACCGGGCCGATCAGCCGGGGCGGGTGACCGTTCCCGTCGTCCACAGGGGCGCCCGGAGCCGGAGGCCGCTGTCCACAGGCCTCCCCACTGTCCACAGGCGAAAGTTATCCACAGGCCTGGGGATGAGTCGACAAACCGGTATAGCCATTGCCCAGAACTGGTCGGACCATCGGTTTGCGTCGCAGAGATGACTAATCGGACCAGAGTCACTCGCTTGCCCGCAAATCACCCGTCCGAGTGCTTCAATTCCCTCACCCGAGAGGGTCGAATGAGGTTTGAAACCTCAATTCCGTGGTTCCGGTGAGCGGACGCTGATCCTCCCCATCAATCCACAGCCCCGGCCCCAGAGCTGTGGATAACCGGGTCCCGGAGAGTTCCCCACAGGAGTTATCCACAGGCTCGGGCGAGTTATCCCCAGGGGGAAACCGGTACCGGTGGAGGAACGCCCGCCCGGTACGCTAGCCCTGTGATTGACCTTCGCCTGCTCCGTGAGGACCCTGACCGAGTACGCGCCTCGCAGCGCGTCCGTGGCGAGGACGTCGACGTCGTCGACGCCCTCCTCTCCGCCGACGAGCGGCGCCGGTCCTCGGGCAGCCGCTTCGACGAACTGCGCAACGAGCAGCGGGTGCTCGGCAAGCAGGTCGCCCAGGCCAAGGGCGAGGAGAAGGCCGCCCTGCTGCAGCGCACCAAGGACCTGGCCGCCGCGGTCAAGGCCGCGGACGCCGAGCAGAGCGCGGCCAAGGAGGAGGCGGACCGCCTGCTCCGCTCCCTGGCGAACCTCATCGACCCGGCCGCCCCGGTCGGCGGCGAGGAGGACTTCGTCACCCTGGAGGAGATCGGCACCCCGCGCGACTTCGCCGCCGAGGGCTTCGAGCCCCGCGACCACGTCGAGCTGGGCCAGCTGCTGGGCGCGATCGACACCGAGCGCGGCGCCAAGGTCGCCGGTGCCCGCTCCTACTACCTGACCGGCGTCGGCGCGCTGCTGGAGCTCGCCCTGGTCAACATGGCGATCTCCCAGGCCACCGCGGCCGGCTTCATCCCGATGATCACCCCGGCCCTGGTCCGCCCGGCCGCCATGGACGGCACCGGCTTCCTCGGCCAGGCCGCCGAGAACGTGTACCACCTCGGCGACGAGGACAAGTACCTGGTCGGCACCAGCGAGGTCCCGCTGGCGGCGTACCACATGGACGAGATCATCGACGCCGAGAAGCTGCCGCTGCGCTACGCCGGCTACTCGTCCTGCTTCCGCCGCGAGGCCGGCACCTACGGCAAGGACACCCGCGGCATCATCCGCGTCCACCAGTTCGAGAAGGTGGAGATGTTCGTCTTCACCACGCCCGAGGACGCGGAGAACGAGCACCGCCGCCTGCTCCAGTGGGAGAAGGACTTCCTCAACGCGCTGGAGCTGCCGTACCGGGTGATCGACGTCGCCTCCGGCGACCTCGGCTCCTCGGCCGCGCGCAAGTTCGACATCGAGGCCTGGATCCCCACCCAGGGCAAGTACCGCGAGGTCACCTCGACCTCCAACACCACCGAGTACCAGGCCCGCCGCCTGTCGATCCGGATGCGCGAGGAGGGCAAGACCCGCCCGCTCGCCACCCTGAACGGCACCCTGGTCGCCGTCCCGCGCACCATCGTGGCCATCCTGGAGAACCACCAGCAGGCCGACGGCTCGGTCGTCGTGCCCGAGGCGCTGCGGCCGTACCTCGGCGGACGCGCCGTCATCGAGCCGGTCAAGTGACCTCCAGCGCACACCCGAACGGTGGCGACCTGCCCTACCGGCTGGTCGCCACCGATCTCGACGGCACCCTGCTGACCAGCGAGGAGACCGTCTCCGAGCGCACCCGCGCCGCGCTGGCGGCGGCCGTCGGCGCGGGCGCGCTGCACATCATCGTGACCGGGCGCTCGGCCGTCTGGGCCCGCCCGGTCTTCGACGAGATCGGCTACACCGGGATAGCGGTCTGCGGCCAGGGCGCCCAGGTCTACGACGCGGGCGCGCACAAGCTGCTCACCTCGCTCACCCTGGACCGCCGGCTCGCCGCGCTCGCGATCGAGAAGATCGAGGCCGAGACCGGCCCGCTGGCCGTCGCCGCCAACCAGGACGGCCTGGACGGCCAGGTGCTGGCCGGCCCCGGCTACGAACTGCTGATCGGCTCAGACCTGCCGGTCGTCCGGGTCGAGCGCGACGAACTGCTCGCCTCCCCGGTCAGCAAGCTCTACATCCAGCACCCCGGCCTGACCGACGACGCCCTCGCCGAGGCCGCCCGGCACGCCGCAGGCGGACTGGTCGGCGTGGTGATGGCCGGAGCCGGCGTGGTCGAACTGCTGCCGCTGGGCCTGTCCAAGGCCACCGGCCTGGCCGTCGCCGCCCGCCGCCTGGGCGTGCGCGCCGCCGACACCATCGCCTTCGGCGACATGCCCAACGACGTCCCGATGTTCGGCTGGGCCGCGCACGGCGTGGCCATGGCCAACGCGCACGAGGAACTGCTCGCCGTCGCCGACGAGGTCACCGCGAGCAACGACGAGGACGGCGTCGCCGCCGTCCTGGAGCGGCTCTACTCGGCCCTGCCGTAGATCGTTCGAGGACGCTAGAATCCCGCCGGGGGGATTCCATGCTGATGTCAAGTTCCGTACGGGCCAAGACCGTTGTGGCCGCCGTCGCCGTTGCCGCGCTGTCGGCGGGGTGCACGTCGTCCGCGAAGGCCCCGGCCGCCGGCGGGTCGCCCGGCGCCCGAGGGCCGCAGCCGGCTCAGCAGTTCACGGTGCCCGCGCCGACCTGCAAACCTCCCGCGGGCGGCGCCCCCGGCGACACGGACTACACCAGCTCCACCCTCTTCATGGTGCAGAACTCCGTCACCACCTGGTCGTACCAGGAGAACCCCGCGGGCGAGAGCTCCGGTCACACCCTCACCAGCGGCGAGGAGAAGCGCGGCCGCGGGCCGGGCCTGGAGTACCGGATCGCCCACTGCGCGGACGGAGCGCCCACGGCCGCGATCATGGGCCTCCTGACGCGCGCCGCGAGCCAGGTCGACTCCCCGCCCGCGACGCTCGCCGAGTGCGCCACCCGCACCCCGGCGATGCCGTACACGAAACTGTCCACGCCCATGCCGGTCGCCGACCTGATCGGCAAGAAGCTGTGCGGCAGCGACGACCCGGACAACAACGCGTACTACTTCGCGATCGAGGCGGCCGGGCCGCCGAACGCCAACGGGGCGCCCGACCTGCGGATCACCTTCGTCGCCTACGGGACGCCATCCACCGACGACTGATCGTCCAAGGCCCGAGCAGTTGTAGGATGACCGGGCAAGTGGTTGTAGGATGACCGATGACCGATCAGTGGTGTGCGAAGGGAGGCCCGGCATGAGCGGCGACGGCACTGGACTGCAAGCCGCCGGGCGGCGTTCCCTGGTGGACACCGCGATCGACCGGCTGCGCGAGCAGCTGGCCGGCGGGGCCTGGCCGGTGGGGTCGCAGATCCCCACCGAGCACGAGCTGGCCGAGCAGCTGCAGGTCGGGCGGAACACCGTGCGGGAGGCGGTCCGGGTGCTGGTGCACGCCGGAATGCTGGTCTCCCGGCAGGGCGAGGGGACCTTCGTACGGTCCACCAGCGACCCGGCGGCGGTGCTGCGCGGCGTCCAGCGCTCGGGCATCCGGGACGTCCTGGAGGTCCGCGCCGCGCTGGAGACCGAGGGCGCCCGGCTGGCCGCGCTGCGGCACACCCCCGAGGACGTCCGGCGGATGCGGGCCGCGCTGGCCCGTGAGGCCGAGGTCTTCGCGACCCACCCCGAGCGGGCCGCCCGCGAGGCCACCGTCGAGCACGACCTGGAGTTCCACACCGCCGTCGTCGAGGCCGCGCACAACCCGGCCCTGGCCGAGGTGTACCGCTACTTCGGCGCCTCCGTGCGCGAGGCGATGACCTCCGCCTTCGGCGACCACGAGATGCCCGAGGCGTCCGTCGCCACCCACGAGGCGCTGGTGGACGCGATCGAGAGCGGCGACCCGGACCGCGCCGAGGCCGCGTGTCGGGCGCTGCTCGCCGAGCCCACCGCGGCCGTCGAACAGCTGCTCGCGGCCATCGCGGCCCGGAAGTAGGACGGCGCAAGCCCCCTTCCGTCCTCCCCGCGGCCGGCCGGGCCCCGCTCCGTCGTGCCCGCGCCGCCCCCTGATCCACGAAAGAACAGCACACCCATGGCCGTCACCCGTGCCCAGCAGCCGGTTGTCACCACTCCCGCCCCGCTCCCCGTCCGCAGCCGGCTGGCGCACCCCGCCCTGCTGCTGACCGGCATCGTGCTGGTCGCGCTGAACATGCGCGCCTGCCTCGCCGCGATCTCCCCGATGGTCGGCGAGATCCAGCGCACCTTCGGGCTGTCCACCACCGCGAGCGGGCTGATCACCACCGTCCCGGTGCTGTTCCAGGGCGTCGGCGCCCCGCTCACCCCCCGGCTGACCCGCCGCTTCGGCGCCGAACGGGTGGTGCTCGGCGCGGTGCTGGTGCTGGGCGCGGGCGTGCTGCTGCGGGTGCTGCCCTCGGTGTACGCGCTGTACGCGGGCTGCGTGGTGATCGGCGTGGCCATCGCGGTGCTGAACGTGTCGATGCCGGGCCTGGTCAAGCGGGAGTTCCCGGACCGCGCGGCGACCATGACCGGCGTCTACTCGACCACCATGCTGGTCGGCGCGACCCTCGCCGCCGGAACCTCCGTCCCGCTGGAGCACGCGCTCGGCGGCGGCTGGCGGGCCTCGCTCGGCGCCTGGTCGCTGCTCGCCCTGGTCGCGGCGGTGGCCTGGCTGCCGCAGGTGCTGCGCTCCCGGCAGGAGAAGGCGGCGGTGGCCGCGGCCACCCAGCCGGGCAAGCCGATCGAGGGCATCTGGAAGTCCCCGCTGGCCTGGCAGATCAGCCTGTTCATGGGCATCTCGTCGCTGCTGGTCTACATCCTGGTCGCCTGGATGCCGACCATCCTGGCCGACCACGGCATGGACCGTGGCCAGGCCGGCCTGGTCTTCGCCTTCTCCAACCTGCTGCAGGTGGCCGGCGCCTTCCTGGTGCCGCTGATGGCCGGCCGGATGACCAACCAGCGCGCCCTGGCGGTGACCATGGCGGCCCTGAACGGACTCGGCATCGCCATGCTGCTGGTCGCGCCGGTCTCCGCCGCCTGGGCGTCGGCGGCCGTCCTCGGCGTGGCCCAGGGCGGTTCGCTGGGCCTGGGCCTGGCGTTCATCGTGCTGCGCACCGGCACCGCGGCCGGCGCCGCCCAGCTGGGCGGGATGTCCCAGGCGATCGGCTATCTGGTCGCCGCGGCCGGCCCGGTCGGCGCCGGTGCGCTGCACCAGCTCACCGGCGGCTGGGAGGCCACGCTGATGCTGATGCTGGTGCTGGTCCTGGTGGTCGGCGCGGCCGGCTTCGGCGCCGGGCGCAACCGGACCCTCTGAACCATCACTCCTCCGCGGCGAGGGTCAGCCCGGCGAGCTTCACCGAGGCCAGCACGGCCGCCGCGACGGTGACCACCAGCAGCAGCGGCACGGCCACGCCGAACGAGACGTCGGCGCCGACCGCGGTGTCCCCGGCCACCGCCTCGGCGACCGCCCGGCCCCACTGCTGGATGCTCAGCGTCCGGGCGCCCTCGACGAAGTTGCCGATCAGCGACTCCCAGATCAGCGCGTACGCCAGCCCGGCCACCACCGCGTGCCGGGTGACCGCGCCGAGCAGCAGGAACAGCGCGCTGTACGCGACCCCGGAGACCAGCACCGCGACGGTGTAGCCGAGCGCCACGCCGTCCTTCGTGCCGTACAGCAGCAGCCCGGAGACCAGCGTCGGGACGGCGGCGAACACCCAGACGGTGCCGATCGCGACGGACAGCTTGGTGGTGACGATCTGCCGGCGCGGCAGCGGCTTGGCCAGCAGGTAGACGATCGAGCCGTCGTCGATCTCGGTGGCGATCACCCCGGTGCCGACCACCAGGCCGAGGATCGGGACGAGGGTGCCGAGGTCCAGCTGGCCGAGGATCTTCACGGTCAGGTTGTGGGCGTCGCCGCTCGACCCGGCGGCGATCGCCGAGACGATCAGCAGCAGGGCCGGGGCCACCAGCAGCAGGGCGCCGCGGCGGCGGCCGAGCAGGCCGCGCAGGGTCAGCCTGGCGACGGTCGGGTTCATGGTCGGTCGGCCCCTTCCTGGGTCCGGTTGGTGACGTGGATCAGGTGGAGGGCTCCAGCGCCGGTCTCGCTCCGCTCGCTCATGCCGAGACCAGGTACGAGAAGACGCTCTCCAGCGACTCGTCCGCCGGGGAGACGGTGTAGAGCCGGATGCCGGCCTCCCGGGCGACCCGGGGCAGCAGGGTGGTGAAGCCCTGGAAGTTCACCGCCTCGATCCGCAGCGCCCGCTCCCGCTCGTCCACCTCGATGCCGGTGGTGGAGCCGTCGGCGATCAGCGCGGCGGCGAGCCGGCGGTCGTCGCTGGAACGGACCAGGTAGCGGTGCGGGCGGTCGGTCATCAGCCGCCGGATCCGGCGGAAGTCGCCCGAGGCGGCGTGCCGCCCGGCCACCACGACCTCGATGTGCCGGGCCAGCTGCTCGACCTCCTCCAGGATGTGGGAGGAGAACAGCACCGTCCGGCCGTCCGCGCCGAAGCGGCGCAGCAGCTCCATCAGCTGGAGCCGCTGGCGCGGGTCCATGCCGTTGAAGGGCTCGTCCAGCAGCAGCACGGCCGGGTCGTGGACGAGGGCCGAGGCCATCTTGACCCGCTGCTTCATGCCCTTGGAGTACGTCCCGGTGCGGCGGTCCTTGGCGGAGGCCATCTCGACCAGGTCCAGGGCGCGCCGGGCGGCGGCGCCGGGCTGGGGCAGGCCGTGCAGCTCGGCGTTGGCGAGGACGAACTCCCAGCCGGTCAGGTAGTCGTACATCGACTCCCGTTCCGGGACCAGACCGATCTGCCGGTACACCTGCTGGTTGCGCCAGATCGGCGCGCCGTCCAGGGTGACCGCGCCGCTGGACGGGGCGAGGAAACCGCTCATCATGTGGATGAGGGTGGACTTGCCCGCGCCGTTGGGCCCGAGCAGGCCGGTGATGCCGGGGCCGATCGACATGGTGATGTCGTTGACCGCGACCACGTTCCCGAACCAGCGGGAGACCTTGTCGATGCTGATGGTGGCCATGCCGCCCTCTCAGACGTTCCTGCTCGGACGTTCCTGCTCAGACACTGCGGTTAATCAGACGCGGCTGTAGCGGCGCAGCAGGAGGCGGTACGAGCCGACCACCATCGCCACCGCGACCAGCGCGAACACCACCAGGCCCAGCCCGCCCGGGGCGTGCCGGCGGTCGAGTCCGGTGCCGAGGTCGAACACCTCGTTGACCACGGCCTCCACCAGGCCGTTGGGCGAGATCAGCGCGGTCCACTGGGCGGCGTCCGAGCTGCCGGGAGTCGGGTTGCTGATGCCCACCGCGATCGCGGCCACCGCCGAACTGACCGCCAGGTAGCCCATGATGGCCGCCACCCCGAAGCCCCGGCGCGGGGTGCTCGCCGCGATCACCAGCGCGACGGAGGTCGGCACCAGGGCGTACAGCGCGGCCGCCGCCAGGCCGTACAGGAAGTGGCCGGTGTTGTGCGCGAAGTCCATCCCGCCGAGCAGCGCACCGATGTACAGCACCAGCAACGGTGCCGCCATCAGCAGGAGTTGGGCGCAGGCCATGGCGGCGAACTTGGCCCGGACGTAGTCGGTGCGGGTGATCGGGCGGGAGAAGTAGAGCGGGACGGTGTGGTACCGGAGGTCCCGGGAGAGCAGCACCGGCGCCTGGGAGGCCAGGAAGACCGAGACCACCAGGCCGAGGCTGGAGAGGTAGCCGGCGTACTCGACCGGGAGTTCGTCCCGCTTCATGGAGAGCGCGACCGCCACGAAGATCACCGCGGGGACGGTGACCACGCCGAGCATCAGCATCGGCAGCACCTTGGACCTGCCGGAACGGCCGAGGCCGTAGGCGGCACGCAGACTCTGGGTGAAGAGCGCGCGGGTCGCGTAGGCGCGGCCGAGCCGGGGGCCGGTGTAGCCGCGGTAGCCGATGTCGTGGATGACACCGGTGTCGGCGGGCCTGGTGTCAGGAGGCTGCGGCATCGTCCGTCCCTCCCCTGCTGTCCTGGTCCTGCTGGGTGTCGGTGAAGAGTTCGGCGACCCGGTGGCGGCGCTGCTCCAACCGGACCAGGCCCAGGCCCAGTTCGGCGACGGTGTCGCGGATGATGTCGTAGGTGTTCTCACCGGCCAGCCGGACCAGCAGCAGGTGCGAGCCCTCGGACTGGACGGTGAGGCCAGCCGCGGCGAGGCGTTCGCGGACCTCGGTGCCGGGCTCGGTGCCGGGCTCGGTGCCGGCGTACTCCGGGGCGTCGGTGACCTCGACCGCAAGGACGGCCGTCGCCTCGGTGAAGGAGGCGGTGGAGGAGGAGCGCAGCAGCTTGCCGCCGTCGATGACGACCAGGTGGTCGCAGGTGCGCTCCAGCTCGCCGAGCAGGTGGGTGGTGACCAGCACCGAGATCCCGAAGTCGGTGTGCACCCGGCGGATCAGCCCCAGCATCTCGTCCCGGCCGGCCGGATCGAGGCCGTTGGTCGGCTCGTCCAGCAGCACCAGCCTGGGGTCGTGCACCAGCGCCTGGGCGAGCTTGACCCGCTGCTTCATGCCGGTCGAGTAGCCGCCCATCGGGCGGTACCGCTCCTCGTACAGGCCGACGTGCCGCAGGGTGTCCGCGGTGCGCTCACGGGCGGCGGTGGCGGGCAGTCCCGCCATCCGGGCCATGTGCACCACGAACTCGGTCGCGGAGACGTCCGGTGGCAGACAGTCGTGCTCCGGCATGTAACCGACCCGCTCGCGGATCTCGGAGCCCTGGGTGGCGACGTCCAGGCCGAGCACCTCGCCGCGGCCGGAGGTCGCCGGGGCGAGCCCGAGCAGGATCTTGATCAGGGTGGACTTGCCCGCCCCGTTGGCCCCGACCAGCCCGACGACCCCGGGCTGCACCTCGACGGTCAGCTGGTCGAGGGCGGTGACCCGGGGGAACCTCTTGGTCAGACCCTCGGTCTTGATGACAGCAGTGGACACACGCTCAACGTAACGGTCTTGCGCCGCAAGGGCCATGAGCGTGAATGACGAACCCTCCTGCTCCTGCGGTATGACACCGGGCCGGATCTCCCCTAGGGGGCGCGGACTCGGAACCGACCTGTACTCTTGTCGAACTCTTTAGACTTACCTGCCAATTCCTTTACCAGCGGGGGTCTCGGCTCGGCATGCCGGCACGGAGGGGGACCGATCGACGTGTCTGATCGGGCGACCGCGTTCGACCGGATGCTGAACCCATGGGCCTACGACGTCCTACCGGGCCGCTGTCAGGTTCGGACGCGACTTCCCCAGGGAGAACATCCCTGACCGGGAACACCTGACCGAGCTCGTCACCGGCTTCGCCAAGCGCGCCGCCGAGAAGCTCGGCTGCGCCAACGGCGCCGAGTCGCTCACCGTGCAGTGAGCGCCCCGGCGCCGCACCCGACGTCGCGTCAGGAGCTCGGACGCTCCCACATCTCGACGACCTTGCCGGAAGCGTCGATCGCCACCTTGTAGGCGCCGGCCGAGCAGGGGTACGAGCCCTTCTGGTTGCCCGGGGTGGCGATGCACTCGTTGATGTGCTTCGCCAGGTCGGCCGCGTTGACGTCCTTCGGCGCGGCCACGACGGACTTGAGGTGGCCCTTGGCGGTGGGCGCGAACGACGCGGTCTTCTCGGCGCCCACCGCCTCGAAGTTGACGTCGTCGATGCCGCAGGCGTCCTTGGTGTCCTTGTAGGCCAGCGTCGTCGCGCTGGTGCCCTTCACCGGGATGATCCACTTCTGCCCGGCGGGCAGCGGGGCGCTGGTGCAGAAGCCCTCCGGGCCTCCGTCGGTGGGCTTGCCGGTCGGGGCCGGCTTTGCCGTGCCGGTGGCGGGGGCGGCGGTCGGCGAGGCGGCGCCGCCGGTGGCGGGCGCGGCGGTGGCGGTGGTGCCGCCCGCGCCCTGGTCCGACGAGTCGTCCGGGCCGCAGGCCGCCAGGGCGAACGCGGCGGTGGTGACCAGAGCGGCGGCGAGCAGCCTCCTGGAAGCAGACATGACGAAAGAACCCCCGTTTAACGCATGATCAGATGCAGGTGCGGCGGACAGACTAGCGCCTCACCCCGACGGCCCCCGGAGATCACCGTCCGGCCGGGAGCCCGCTGGCGCGGACCGTCGACATGGCGACCTGCCCGGGCACCGTCTACCTCGACACCGACGACCCGGGCGCCCTGGAGGCCGACTACCGGGCGCTCCGCGAGCTGGAACTCGCCGGGCTGTACGGCTGAGCCGACGGGCCTGCTGGCGTCCGGGCCGGTGCGGTTGCGCCCGCACCGGCCCGGGCGCTCGGGCGCTCAGCCGCGCGTGCGGACCTCGTTCCGGATGGTCAGGATGCCGCTCTCGTCCTCGTAGGAGACCTGCGCCGTCATCGAGGCGATCCGGCCGAGCACCAGCTCTACGAGGCTGCGATCGCGAATCCCAGCACCACCGCAGCCGAGACCACCACGGCGCCGGGCGCGAGGTCCGCCTCCGAGACACTGGCCGGGTCGCCGTGTCCCCGGTAGCGGCCCGCACCGATGCTCTCGGGATCGACATCCTCGATGTGGACCACCGCGCCCAGCCTGACGCCCGCAGCCGTGGCGTACAGCTCGGCCCTTCGCCCTGGCGGCGCGCACGGCGTTCTCGCGGGCCTTGGCTCTCAGCTCGGGCTTGTTCCGCACATCGAAGTCAACGCCTTCCAGTTGGTTCGCTCCGGCATCGACCGCAGCGATCAGAAACGGTTCGAGGGAATCGAGGTCGTGGTACTCGATGGCGAACGCGGCCTGGCAGCGGTAGCCGAGGAACTTCCGGTCCGCACCGTAGCCGCTCCACGCGGTCTGGAGGTCCAGCCGTGACGCCGACACCTGCGCATCCGGCACATCATGCGTCCGGACTGCTTCGCGCAGGTTGGATATCGCGGCGCGAGCGGCGGCGAAGGCCTCTTGCGGCGTCGATTCGGTCCGTTCCACGCCGAGCCGGATCCGGGCGAGATCCGGCGCGGCCTGCACACTTGCCGCACCGTAGCCGGTGACTCCCCACGGAGACTTGATCGTTGTCTGCATGGCCCGCAGTCAACCATGAAGCCGCCTGTAGGGTAGGCGAGTTGTCGGACACAGGGGGCTGGGATGAGGCAGGGCGACGCCGAGTACCTGGCCGCGCTCGACGAGACGGTGGAGATCCTCCGGCGTTGGGCGCGGGAGGGCCGCTCCGACGGCTGGTACAAGTCCCTCAGCGAGGAGCTGAAGGCGAATGGGCATGGCGTCCACTACCGCGGCCCGATCATCAGCCTCCTACTGGGAGACGCTTGCCGCAGTGACAGTCAGGGCCGTGATCCCATGCTCTCCGCCATCGTGATCCTCAAGGCAACCGGCAGGCCCGCCGGCCAGTTCTTCGAGCTCGCCAAGGGAGCCCCGTTCCACCGCACGGCAGCGGACTGGACTTGGGAGCAGGAGCGGGCCCGGGTCTTCGCGCGCTACCGGGAGAGCTGATCACGCCTCCTGTCCCGTGGTCGCGATGTGTCCGGAGGACACGTCGAAGACGCCCTGCGCACGCAGGTTCGCGATATCGGCCTCCAGACCGGCCCGGGTCTCCTTGGTCACCCGCTGCCAGCCGAAGAACTCGCATGCCCGACGCACCAGTTCGTCCTGGGACATACCAGGGCACTCGTTGGCCAGCTCCACCAGCGCACGCCACCGTTCCCTGGGGGCGACGTGGACGAGCTTCCGCGCCGCGTGGCGCCCTGGACGGCGCGCCGCCGGGTCGCCATCACGCACCAGGTCGACGAAGTCACCGTCCAGCGTGGCTCGGCCCGATCGGACCAACCGGTCGCGTACGACACGGATGTTGTCCCGGATGCGCGAACCCGCCCGCCCGACTCCCCAGGCCTCGCGCACGCGCTGCACCAGGATCTCCTCGTGGATCGGCCCTTCCTGCTCGATGATCGCGAGCAGGACGCGTTCGACGGCGGGTCGGGCTTCCGGGGTGTGCAGGTCGTACGACGAGGTGGCCGAGACCTGGTAGATCTCGTAGGGCGCGCTCCACTCGCGGTCCGGGGCGGCGACCGGCACCCGCTCGTGCTCGACCGGTGCCGGAGGTTGCGGGGGAACGTGGTCGAGTCGCTGACCGTCCGGGTGGGCCCCCTCCGTTCGATGCTCGCCCGATGGCTGCGCACCGGTCGCCGCGACACCGGAAGTCGAGTGGTCCCCCCGGGCCGGCGCATTCAGCGACGCCAGTACGACGGCCTGCTCCACCGCCTCGCGCAGCCGTGACTCGGCCGCGGCGCGCCCTCGGTACCAGTCCGTCCCCCAGATCCGGTGCAGCCGCCAGCCCAGCCCCGCAAGCACCTCCTCACGCAGGCGGTCCCGGTCGCGTGCCACCCGAGAAGAGTGGTACATCGCGCCGTCGCACTCGATCCCGAGGGCGTACGCACCAGGAGCGTCCGGCCGGCGGACGCCAAGGTCGATCCGGTAGCCGGCGACACCGACCTGTGGCTGCACCTGGTAGCCCCAGCCGCGCAGGACCTGTAGGACGGACTCCTCGAACGGGCTGTCCGGTTCGGCCTGCTCCTGGACGAGATCGCGGGCGAGGACGGCCGGACCGTGCTCGGCGTAGTCGAGGTATCGCTTCAGGTGCTGGACACTCGGGTTCGGGCTGTCGGACAGGTGGGAACTCCGGAAGGAGGCAATCACCTCCATCCGGTACCGGGCCCGGGTCACCGCCACGTTCAGACGGCGCCAGCCACCGTCCTTGTTGATCGGACCGAAGTTCAGACCGACTGGCTTGCCGTGCTCGTCCGGCCCGTATCCGATCGACATGATCATCACGTCGCGCTCGTCGCCCTGGACCGATTCGAGATTCTTGACGAAGAAGCCGTCGAGCCGGTCCTCAGTGAAGTGGCCGTTCAGGTCGGGTCGTCGCAGGCGCGCCTGCTGGACGGCCTCGTCGATCGCCGCCGCCTGGGCCTGGGAGAGCGCGACCACGCCGAGAGTGCGACCCGGGCGGGTGTCGAAGTGGTGGATCACTCGCTGCGCGACGAACTCGGCCTCCGTCCGGTTGTCGCGACGGCCGCCCCGATCGTAGCGGCCCTGAGCGTCGAAGAACTCGACGCCAACGTCGTTCCCCGCCTCCACGGCTCCGGGGAACGTCACCATGGAGTTCTGGTAGAAGGAGCGGTTGCTGAAAGTGATCAGATCCTCGTGTCGACTGCGGTAGTGCCACCGCAGCGGCAGCTCCCGCATGGCACCGGCCTTGCAAGCGTCCAGCAGCGACTCGAACGAGTCCGGCACGTCCTCGTCGTACTCGTCGGATTCCTCCTCCACGGAGGAGTCGAAGAACGAGGTGGGAGGAAGCTGCTTGGCGTCACCCGCCACAACCAGGGAGTCGCCGCGGTAGATGCAGTTGATCGCGTCACCCGGACGCACCTGCGACGCCTCATCGAAGATGACGACGTCGAAGTGGTAGTCGGCCGGCAGGTACTGGCTGACGGTCAACGGGCTCATCATGAAGCACGGCTTGACGGAGGGAACGACCTGCCGCGACCGTCCGAGCAGGTCGCGCACCGGCATGTGGCGGGTCTTCAGCTCGGCCTGCCGGACGATCACCGCGGCCGCTCCACTCGCCAGCTGCCGCGGCCTGCGCTTGTTGCAGGCCTCGATCACGGCACCGGCCGCGGCGGCGACCAGCCGGCGGTCGGCGTCCCGGAAGTCCGCGACCCTGGCATCCAGGTCGGCCGAGCGGGTGGTACGGAGCCGGGGATCGGTCGACAGTACGTCGTCCGCCCAAACCTTGAGCACGGCCTGCTCGACGACATCGGGCAGCTGCCCGGGAAGCCCGCCGCGCTCGGCCGTCCTGGCCACCAGGTCATCAGCGCCGTGGCGTGCCAGCACGGCGAGGCCATCCCGGCAGGCCCGCCACTCCTCGGGGCCGTCCCGGTCGGCGAGCAGTGCGTCCACCACCGTCCGGGCCTGGTCGAGCGAGCTCGACAACTGGAGCGACAGTTCGATCTGCCGCGAGTTGTCGAAGAGGCCAAGCAGCGCTGCGAACGCCCTGGACCAGCGAGTGACCCGTTCCTGCGTCGCCTCGCACCAGTCGGTGAGCGCCTCCCGGGCGGCCCGGGCCGCGATTCGCGCCAGCTCGCTCGACTGGGCCCCGTCGGCGAGCTGCGCGACCGACCGGTCCCGGTACTCGGCACCGTGGGTCAACTCACCGATGCGGGCGGCGGTGGCCAGCGCCCCACGAAGCGCCGGCTGGTCGCCCGGCACACGGGGCGTGTACCGGCCCAGCAGCGCACCGTGGAGCCGGGCGAGCCGTTCGACCTCAACTGAGGCCGAGTACCAGGCCAGTGCCTGGGGCAGGCGCCCGATGCCCGTCCGGGCCGGGACCCCGTCATGGACGAGCTCGCTCACGGCTGCCCGATCGGCCTTGTACTGGGCGGAGAACCGGCCCATCAGACCGCGGTGCTCCTCCGCGAAGCGCCGGACCAGCTGCGGCAGCTCGGTGGCGGTGAGGACCTGCTCCCCGAAGACGTCCTCGGCGACGCTGCGGGCGTGCGCCGCTGCGGTGATCGCGGCGTCGAGCTCCTGCTCGGCCTGCTGCGCCTGCTGCAGGGTCATGGCGTCGAACCACTCCCGCAGCGGGCGGTGTGCCGCAGAGGCGAGATCGGCCAGCTCAAGGAGCGCGAAGGCGGCTCCGGGTGTGGCCGGCTCGGGCATCCCGAGAAGACCGGCCAGTTGAGCCAGCGCTGCGGAGCATGCGGAAGGCAGAGCGGTGCCGGCGCTGGAAGCCCGGTCCGGCAGACCGGCTCGCACCTCCCCAACAAGCTGGTGCAGCGCATCGGGCGTCTGCGGTTCCGGGACGGTCGTCGCGAACGGCCGGCACGCGGAGGCCGCACCGATGCTGGTCAGCGCGTCGGCGGCCTCCTCCGCGGCGGCCAGCGCCGCCGCCCCGATCAGCCCGCGCCATGCGAACGACTCGCCTTCGGCAACCGGACGCCAGGCCCGGCCGATGGCCTCGGCGGCGGCCAGCATGGCCTGGAGGGCCCCCGCTTCCAGCGCACGCACGGAGCCGACGTTCCCGGCGTTCAGCGGTACCTGCGGTGCACCGGCTTGCTCCAGGAGAACCAACCGGCCGAGGACGTCGTGCAGGGACCGCTGGAGCGGCCCACGGGTCTGGTTCATGGCCGCGGCGTAGGCGGACAGCTCCTCGCGCAGTTGCCGGGCCCGGTCCAGCTCGTACTCGGCCGCGCCCGTCACCCGTGCCTCGGTGGTCAGTACCCTGGCGAGCTCCACCGCCACGGCTTTACGGGAGGTGTCGCCGCTGTGCAGGGACAGCACGAAGTCGCCGAGGCCGACGCCGCGCAGGCGGTTCCGCACCACGTCGAGTGCCGCCGCCTTCTCACTGACGAACAGGACACTGCGCCCCGCGTGGATCAGGGCGGCGATCATGTTGGTAATGGTCTGGCTCTTGCCCGTACCGGGCGGGCCGCTCATGACGAATGAACGACCCTCCAGTGCGGCGGCGATGCACTGGCGCTGCGAGGCATCGGCGTCCAGGACCAGCGGCGTCCGCTCGGGGAGCTGAAGCTCGTCGATTCGGTCCAGGTCCGCCGGTGTGAAGTCGATCAGTTCGGGGGGCAGGCCGGAGTCCGGACCCAGCGCGACAGACCGCACCAGAGGGTGGGCGAGGATCTGGGCCTCGTTCTGCTGGAGGTCCTGGTACATCGCCTCCTTGTACGAGGCGAACAAGCCGAGGACCAGCCGCTCCTCGACCTGCCAGCCCTCGCGCTCAGCGGCGATTCGCCGTGCCTCGGCCAGCACGGCACCCGGATCGCCCACCTCGGTGACGGTCACGGGGCTCCAGTCGATGCCCATGCGCTCAAGCCGCACCGAAAGCGCCGGGTTGTGGATCCTGTCCTGGTCCTCCCCCAGCCAGAGCTGGACCCGTCCTCGACCGTCCCGGCGCAGTTCGACGGGAACGAGCAGCAGGGGTGCCGAACTCGTCTCGCTCGCCCCGTCCTCACACCAGTCCAGCATCCCGACGCCGAGCCAGAGCACCCACAGGCCGTAGTCGTTGAACATCTGCTGGGACTTGCCGCGCAGTTGGTGGAGTGCGCCGTCGAGCGACCTCTGAGTGGCCTTCTGCGTGACCAGTCCGGGGACCGCGTCGGCTGGTACGCGCACCGCCGATTCCTCCGCCGCGGCCTCATCGTCGACCGGCGCGAAGTCCCACCCCTTGGCCAGCCCGGCCAGCACGGCGGAGACATCCGGGGACAGCAGTTCGAGAGTGGACGACCTTGTGTGCCGGAAGTTGAGCAATCGATTGCGCCCGCCCATGTCGAGCAGCGAGTTCCGCCAACTCCCCAGCACTGTCTTCAGCCGGTCCAGGCCTGGGTCGCCGGGCTTGGTGGGCACGGAACGCGATGTCGACCGGTCCTGCATGCTCGGCAATACCTCCGTAGGCCGGACACGCCACCTGCTCAAGCCCGCCAGCCAGGTGGTTTATGTGAAGGATGCACACAGTTAATACCAGGCATCGCCGACATCCCGCACCAGGTTGGATGCATTGCCATCGAATTGAGATGAGCGGGTCCGACTGTTCCTCAGAGTCCCGTCGACCAGGCAATCATCGATTTGACCGAGAAAGCGATCCCGTACATGGGGGGCTGACTGCCGGCGCCTACCTTAGGCGCGTCGCGCTCTCGTGAAACTTCGCCGTCGGCCGCCCGCAGCAAGCTCGCTGAGGCGCTCGCCGATCACGGAGACGCCGGGGCGGGGCTCGTTCTCGTAGTACCAGGGCTTGCGTCGGCGCAGCAGCTCCTCGCCGTGCTCGCTCCAGGTGAATCCGGGTTTCCGCAGCAGCTTCCGGAAAACCGTGTCGACTGTCTCCGGGTGGGCGGCGGCCAGGCGACGGATCGGCAGTGGCGCGATCGACTCCTCGCGCAGGTACACGCGCAGCAGGTCCTGGTGCTGCCTGCGGCCCGTGAGGGCGGGATCCGCGAAGAGATCTCGCAGCATCCCGTAGTCGGGGTAGAAGTTGAGCCCGTCGACTTCGTCGTAGACAACGCCGACTGTGTCCGATTCCGCGAGTCCTCGCGGTAGTTCGAAGGCCGGGAAAGCCAGGCCGGGGAGCCGCCTGCCCCGGGCTCGGTCGGGATGCCCGGCGACGGCCGCCTCCTGCCGGTGCCGGTAGTAGGCGTTGAGCCGGTCCTCGACTTCGGCAGGGGGAAGGATCAGTTCGTCGCTGCCGCAGAACTCGATGAACGCGGCCCGGTCCTCCCGCATCGAGCGCCATCCCTGCGCGATCTTCTCGGGGTTGCGGAAGACCAGTTCGGGTTGGCTGGTGGCCAGTTGGAGCGCGGCCCGGGCGATCTCGGTGGCGCTGGACTTCGGATAGGACGACATCGCTCCGGAGATCAGCCACGCCCCGTCGGCCGAGTAAACGGGCACCAGGCAGGTGAGAAGGAACTCTCCTTTGGACACTCCGCGGAAAGCCGCCCGCCCGACGTTCGAGTACGTGCGGTACTCCAGGTCGTCGACCAGGTTCAGCAGGACGACGGCATCCCCTTCCTTGCGCCGGATCTCGAAGATGCCCTCGACCGGGTCACGCCAGCCGAGCAGCATCTCCCGGTCGACGTCGGACAGGTCCCGCCGTGCGGCGACGAACCGGTCCACCACGGTCGAGCCGTCCGGCAGGCGGTACCGCAGGATGAAGTGGTCGGTGATCCGGATCGCTTCGCTCTCCTCCAGCCGCCGCTCGGGGCCGGCTGCCTCCAGCAGGGCCGGAGTCAACCACCGGTCGAAGTGCGCGCTCCGCCCGAAGGTGACCAGCTCGCCCTTCAACTCGGCGCTGCGTTCGATGAGATCAGCGAGCGAACGCTCACTACTGCCACGATCCGCGTCCGGTACGGCGATCGCCACGTTCTGCCTTTCCGTACAAGCCAGTTCCGAAGTGACGTACGAGCTGCTCGACGTCAGCCGGCCCAGTGCCGGTAGGCCTCGACCCACTCGGCACCGTCCGGGGCAGGTGTCGGCATCGGCAGCTCCAGGATCTCGATCTTCTGTCGGACGGGGCCGCGAGAGCACACTGCGACGATCCGGCCGTCCAGCGTGAGGTCGATGCCGCGCACGGTCACCTCGACTCCGAGGACCGTCGTGCTGAACGGCACCGCGAGGTGCTCCTCGATCATGGTGAACAGGCCCGTCAGCTCCTCGTCCTCGCCGTAGGCGTCGACGGTGGCCTCATCGATCATGGCCTCAAGCTCGGCCTTGCCCAGTACACCCATGGCGCCACGTTATCGGGAGTGCGGGTGTCGTCGCTGCGGGTGGGCCAGAACCTCACCTGCCGGTGTACGCGTAGGGTCGGTGCCATGCGCTTGAGTACGGTGATCCTCCCCATCCACCGGTGGAGCGAGGGCCAGAAGATCTGGCGGCGGGCCGAGGACCTCGGCTTCCACGCCGCCTACACCTACGACCACCTGTCCTGGCGGAGCTTCCGGGACGAGCCCTGGTTCGGCTCGATCCCCACGCTGACGGCCGCGGCGACCGCCACCGAGCGGCTGCGGTTGGGAACGCTCGTAACCTCGCCGAACTTCCGCCACCCGGTGACGCTGGCGAAGGAGCTGATCACGCTGGACGACGTGTCCGGCGGGCGGCTGACGCTCGGCATCGGCGCCGGCGGCACCGGCTTCGACGCGACGGCGATGGGCCAGGAGGCCTGGTCGCCGAAGGAGCGGGCGGACCGGTTCGGCGAGTTCCTGCCGCTGCTGGACGAGCTGCTGCTGAGTGACGCCACCACCCGCGAGGGCACCTACTACTCGGCGGTCGAGGCCCGGAACATCCCCGGCTGCGTGCAGACCCCGCGGGTGCCGTTCTACGTCGCCGCGACCGGCCCGCGCGGGCTGAAGCTGGCCGCCGAGTACGGGCAGGGCTGGGTGACGTACGGCGACCCGCGCGGCCCGGCGGACGTGCCGGTGGAGCAGGCGCCCGGGGTGATCGCCCAGCAGATCGGGAAGCTGACGGCGGCCTGCGAGGCGAAGGGCAGGGACGTGGCGACGCTGGAGAAGATGCTGCTCCAGGGCTCCACGGCGGAGAAGCCGCTGCAGTCGCTCGGCGCCTTCGTGGACTGGGCCGGGACGTACCGGGAGCTGGGCATCACCGAGCTCGTGATCCACTGGCCGATCCCGGACTCGATCTTCGAGAACGACCTCGCCGTCTTCGAGCAGATCGCCACCGAGGGCCTCGCCCAGCTGGGGTGATCGCGGCCACCACGGCCGACCGGTCCTGACAGAGCCCTGTGCGGCCGTGCCGACGGCCCGCACGGGGCTCTGTCGGATCCCCGCCGGAGCGGTTCGGTACGGGCGCACCGAGGTGGATTTCTCCGGGCGAACGTTGCACTTGCGCTGTCCGAGCTGTCCGTCGACCGCCCTGCGCGCCTAGGTTCGTGATGCGAGCAGTGGACGCCGGAGCGAGCGAACCGGGAGCATCCATGAACGTCGACACCGCCACCGCGCTGATCCCCGCCACCGGCGGGGAGGCGGCGGCCCTGGCCGCGCTCGGCAGCCGGGTGCTCGCCGAGGCGGGGCAGGGGGACATGGTCTGGGGCCATCTGGCGGTCCGCGACCCGGAGGGGCGCGGGGTCTGGATGAAGGCCTCGGGGTGGGGCCTGGAGGAGGTCGGCCCGGACCGGGTGCTGCTGGTCTCCTGGGACGGCGAGGCGCTCGCGGGCAGCGGACGGGTGCACCTGGAGTACCACATCCACACCGAGCTGATGCGGGCCCGCCCGGACGTCGGGGTCTCGCTGCACACCCACTCGGCCACCGCGAACGCCTTCAGCGCCCTCGGGGTGCCGCTGCGGGCGCTGAGCCACGACGCGGTGGTCTTCGCCGAGCACGGCCTGCCGAACTTCCGCGCGACCGCCGGCCTGGTCCGCACCGGGGAGCTCGGGCGGGCGCTGGCCGCCGACCTCGGCGGGGCCAGGGCCTGCCTGATGCCGCAGCACGGACTGCTCGCGGCGGGCCGGGACATCGCCCACGCGGTGATGTACGCCGTGCTGCTGGAACGGGCCTGCGGCGTGCAGTTGAGCGCCCAGGCGGCGGGCGGGATCCGACACTGGACCGGCCACCGGGAGAGCCTGGAGAAGGACGCCACGGTGTGGCCGCCGAGCCAGATCGAGGCCGGCTGGCGCTACTGGGTACGGCGCACCGAGCGGTCGTGACGACGGCTACGGGTGCGGGCGGGTGCGCTGGGCGGGGAGGGCGGGGGCCGGATCCGGGGTGCGGCGGGCGAGTTCGGCGAGGGTGTGGAAGAGGACCTCACCGAGCAGGACCGGCTCGCGGGAGGCGACGGGCACGACCGGCTCGTCGGGCTCGTCGGGTACGTCCGGCTCGTCCGGGAAGGCGGCGGTGGAGCGGCGGGTCGGGGACGTCTCGTCTCGGAGCTGGCTTGTGGGCATGGCTCTTCCTGCCGACGGGGTGACCGGGATCAGTCCTGCCCGTTCGGCCCGCACCGACACCCCGGACGGGGGCGGATCGGCCGGAAACGGCGTGTGAAGGGCCGGAACCCGTCCGTACGGTCAGGGCTGTGGCCCCCGCCCTGGGCGGTGACCCGGCGGCACCGATGGGCGAAGATGGACCGGTGACCGAACCCCGCACCGCTCCCCGCCTCATCGCCACCGACCTGGACGGCACCCTGCTCTGCGCCGGCGGCACCGTCAGCGATCGCACCGCGGCGGCCCTGGCGGCGGCCGAGGCGGCCGGGATCCAGGTGGTGTTCGTGACCGGGCGGCCGCCGCGCTGGATGCAGCAGGTGAGCCCGCACATCGGCGGCCACGGGGTGGCGATCTGCTCGAACGGCGGCGCGATCGTGGACGTGCGGCGCGGCGAGCTGGTGGAGTACTTCCCGATGGCGGCCGGGACCACGCTGGCGGTGGTGGAGGCGCTGCGCGCCAAGCTGCCCGGCACCGCCTTCGCCTTCGAGCACGCGGACGGGTGGGCCCGCGAGCCCGAGTACGAGGTGCTCATGTGGGGCGACGACATGGTCTGCGAGGTCGGCCCGGCCGAGGAGCTGCTCGGGGACGGCGGCCCGGTGCGGGGCCTGTTCAAGCTGCTGGCCAAGCACCCGGACCTCGACCCGGACACCTTCCTCGCCGAGGCCCGGACGGCCGCCGGGCACCTGGCCGAGATCACCCGCTCCTCGCCGATCCCGCTGCTGGAGATCAGTGCGCCCGGCGTCACCAAGGCCAGCACGCTGGCCCGTTGGTGCGCCGAGCACGGGATCGACCGCAGTGAGGTGGTGGCCTTCGGCGACATGCCGAACGACCTGGAGATGCTGGCCTGGGCAGGCACCGCGTACGCCGTCGCCAACGCGCACCCGGCGGTGCTGGCGGCAGTGCCGCTGCACACCGTGAGCAACGACCGGGACGGCGTCGCGGCGGTGCTGGAGGAGTTCCTGCCCCGGTAGCACCCGGTGACGGCACCCGCCGACCGGCCCGGTAACCGCCTTAACCGAAGCGGCCGTTGACGTAGTCCGAGGTCCGCTGGTCGCGCGGGTGCCCGAAGATCTGCCCGGTCGGCCCGGCCTCGACGATCCGGCCCGGGGTGTCGTGGGTGGCCAGGAAGAACGCGCAGCTCTGCGAGACGCGCTGGGCCTGCTGCATGTTGTGGGTGACGATCACGATGGTGAGCCGCCCGCGCAGTTCGGCGATGGTCTCCTCGACCCGGCGGGTGGAGGTCGGGTCGAGCGCGGAGCACGGCTCGTCCATCAACAGGATGTCCGGCGAGACGGCCAACGACCGTGCGATGCACAGGCGTTGCTGCTGGCCGCCGGAGAGCGCGCCGCCCGGGGTGTGCAGCCGGGCGGACACCTCGTCCCAGAGCCCGGCCCGGCGCAGGCTGGTCTCCACCAGGTGCTGGCGCTCCTCCTTGGACACCTTGATCCCGGCCAGCTTGAGCCCGCTGGAGACGTTGTCCTGGATGGACATCGCCGGGAACGGGTTGGGCCGCTGGAACACCATGCCGATCCGGCGCCGCACCTCGGCGGGGCGCCGCCCGGGCCGGTAGACGTCGTCCCCGTCCAGCAGCACCTCACCGGCCAGCGCGGCGCCGCGCACCATCTCGTGCATCCGGTTGAGGATCCGCAGGTAGGTGGACTTGCCGCAGCCGGAGGGGCCGATCAGCGCGGTGACCTCGCCGGCCGGCATCGCCAGCGAGACCCGCTCCAGCACCTTGCGGCTGCCGAACCAGGCGGAGACGTCCCGGGTCTCCAGCCCGGCCAGCGGGCCGTCGCCGGGCCGACCGTCTCCGGGGTGGCCACCGCCGGGGCCCGGCGCGGCGGTGACCGGCGGGAGGGTGAGGGAGTCGGCGGCCGGGTCGGCCGCCGCGTCGTACGGCTGCTGGGTGGTGTCGGTCATCGGTACGGTCCTCCGGGCGCGCGTCAGTAGAGGTTGGGCAGCAGGGCGGCGGCGTTCTCGTAGACCGCCCAGATCAGCGCGCCGACCACCGGCGCGAGGCTCAGGTAGACGGCCGACGGCCGCCAGTACCGGGCCAGCAGCAGCGCGCCGACCACCGCGCCCAGCAGCCCGAGCGACCACAGCTGCAGCGTGGCCAGCGCGCCCTTGTCCGCGGCCAGCGCCTTGTCGTACGCGACGGTGACGGGGCGGCCGCCGGGGTTCTGGTCGGGGTCGCCCTCAAGGCGGGCGCCGATCATCACGGTGGAGCCGGGGATCCAGTCGGAGTCGCCGGTGACCAGGACCAGCCGGTTGCGGGCCGGGTCGGTGATCGGGTGGTCGCCGTCGCCGTACACGTTGACGGTGTAGGTGTACTTGCCCTGCCCGGTGGTGGCCTCGATCCTGTCGCCGACCCGGAGCTTGGACAGCTCGGCGAAGGGCGCGCCGAAGGTGGCGCCACGGCCGAACACCACCGCGACCCCGCCCTGGCCGGGCAGCGCGGTGTCCCGGCGGTGGCCGGGGCCGCGCATCAGGTCCCGGCCGGTGGTGCCCTCGACCACCACGGTCTGGTGCAGGCCGATCGCCGGGATGTCCAGCAGCGCCACCGGGTCGCCGTCGTCGGCCGAGCCGGTCGGGGCGACGGCCCGGGCGAGCTGGTCCTTGAAGGTCTTGTACGCGGACGACTGGTAGTGCCGCTCCTGGACGTGCGAGAGCGTGAACAGGTAGCCGACGAAGCCCAGCACCAGCGCGGCCAGCAGGCTGACCACCCAGGCTCCCTGGAGGAACCGCCGCCGCGCGGGCGTGACGGCGGGACGGGCCGGGGACTCCTCGACCAGGGGCGCCGACGGTTCGGTCACCGGCTTCTCCAGGACCGGTGCGGTCACGAGGCACCGCCCGATCCCTTGCGCCGGCGCAGCAGCCGGCGGCCGAGCAGCGGCGGGACGAGCACCACGGCGAGCAGCTCCACCGCGGTGAGGGTGGAGAGCGTCCAGTCCTCGGGCTTGCCGCTCACCTCGACCACGTTGGCCGCGACCTCGGTGGAGCCGCCGCCGCGGCCGCGGGCGACCACCTGCCCGGTCTGCGGGTCGACCACGTCCTCGGTCGATCCGTCGCCCCCGCCGCCGGCCGCGTTCGGGTCCCCGGCGGCCGCGCCGCCACCCGCGTTCGGGTCGCCGCCGGCCGCGCCGCCACCGGCACCGCCCGCGTCCCCGCCACCGCCGGCGCCGCCTCCGGAGGAGCCGTTGCCGCCGTGACCGTTGCCGCCGGAGCCGCCATTGCCACCGGCACCGCCGGAACCACCGGCCGCGCCGCCGCCACTGGAACCACCGGAACCACCGGAGCCGCCCGAACCGGTCTTGACCGGCTTGCCGTCCTGCACGGTGCAGTCCAGCGGCGCGTCCTGCTTGTCGCAGGGGCTGGGCATCGGCGCGTTCTTGAGGACGGTCAGCTCACCGGCCGAGTTGAAGGTCGGGTTGGCGCAGTTGGACAGGGTGTCCGGGTCGACCGGGCTGGCGTTGCCGGGAATGGACTTGGTCTGCAGCAGCCCACCGCGGACCAGGCCGCGCGGGATCGGTGAGTAGCCGAGACCGTCGGCCTCGCCCTGGCCCTCGCAGAGCACGTACGCGAGGAAGCGGCTGAGCGCGCCGCCCTTGTCGTTGTTGAAACGGCCCGGCGGGGGCAGCGGGGCACCGGCGCGCGGCACGATCACGTAGCTGTAGCTGGAGATCGGGTACGCGCGCGGGTCGTCCATGGTGTAGACGCCGTCGAGGTTCTGCTGCAGGTAGTCCGGGTCGGTGGCCGGGGTGCTGTCGTCCACACCGCGGATCTTGGCGGCGGTGAGCGCCACGGCGACGTTGGAGGCGGTCGGCAGCGAGTAGTAGCCGGCCTGGTTGAGGACCTTCACGACCGGCCAGTTGCTGCGCTTGGCGAAGGCGTACTCGTCGTAGCCGATGGTGCCGAGACCGGAGGGCGCCTTGATGTAGCCGGCCACCACGTCCGAACCGTTCTGGGCGACCATCCGGCCGGACGGCGGGAAGAACTCGGTGTAGTCACCGCAGGGGACGCTGTTGACGGAGGAGCAGTAGGCGTCCCACTGATCCCTGTGGGTGTGCTCCATCCAGCGGGTGAACTGCGCGGTGGCGCCGGAGCCGTCCGAGCGGACCACCGGGGTGATCGGCAGGTTGGGCAGCGTCTTGCCGTAGTCGGCGGTGATCTTCGGGTCGTTCCAGTTGGTGATCTTGTCGGTGAAGATGTCCACGATGGTCTGCGGGGACAGTCGCAGGTCACGGACCTGCTTGCCGCCGACCACCAGGTTGTACATGAAGGTGGTGCCGCCGGCGGTGATCGGGATGTAGGAGAAGCCGTAGTTGGGCTTCTCCGCGCCACCCGTGCCGTTGCGGTGGCCCGCCGCGTTCACACCGGAGTCGTCGGTGGTGCGGAACGGGACGTCGGAGGCGGTGAAGTCGTCCTGCCCGAGGCTCCACGAGTTGCGGCCGGCCGCCGAGCCGATCGGGTTGAAGTTGATCTGGATGCCCTGCGGCCCGACGTCCTGGCGCCACTGGTCGATGGCCGGACCGGCCCAGCTGGAGCCGTCGGCACTCAGCGCGACGCTCGCCGCGAACGCCCTCGAACCCGGCCCCAGCATCGGGGCGGCCGCGAGCAGGAACAGCGACATCAGCAGGGCGAGCGCGCGGGCCACGGGGCGGCTTGCGGCCTCCCACGACATGAGAACTCCTCTGGGACGGAGGGTGGTTGGGTGAGTCATCAGCTGTTCCCCGGGAGCGGGACGGTGGGGTGCGCGGGTGCGGACGCGGTACGCGCCATCGCCGGGCCGACGGCTCCGGCCGGCCGAGCGGCCCGTGCGCCCGCCTCGGCGCGGCGCGCCTCACGGTCGATCCGGCGCTTCTGGCGCCTCGTCAACTCGCCCGGCTTGCGGCCGCCGAGCACCCGTGCGGTGACGAACAGGATCAGCACGATGACCATCAGGCTCAGGCCGGCCGCGAAGGCACGGGCGACCATCGCGTCGTAGGGCTGCTTGACGTAGTTCCAGATGTACAGCGGCAGCGACACCTGGTGCTCGTGGAACGGGTCGCCGTTGAACTGGGAGGTGAAGCCCGAGGTCAGCAGCACCGGGGAGGTCTCGCCCACGCCGCGCGCCATGCCGAGCACCACCGCCGTCATCAGGCCGGGCCGGGCGGTCGGCAGCACCACGTTCCACACCGTCCGCCACTGGCTGCCGCCCAGCGCGTACGAGGCCTCGCGCAGGGTGCCCGGCACCAGTCGGATGACCACCTCGGCGGCCCGGGTCACGATCGGCATCATCATCACGGTCAGGGCCAGTGACGCCGCGAAGCCGCTCTTGTCGAAGCCGAAGGTGATGATGAAGATCCCGAGGATGAACAGACCGGCCACGATGGACGGCAGCGCGGTCATCGCCTCGACCAGCGTCCGCACCGGCTTGGCCATCCGGCCGCCGACCTCGGACATGAAGACCGCCGCCGCGACGCCCAGCGGCACCGCGAACAGCGTGGCCAGGCCCAGCTGTTCGAGCGATCCGACGATCGCGTTGAGCGCGCCGCCGGAGGTGATCGGGGAGAGCGCGGCGGTCCGCTCCATCGACTCGGTGAAGAAGTTGACGTGCTGGGCGGCCTCCCAGCCTTGGATGGCCACGTACCAGATCTGGTCGCTGATCAGCGCGACCACCAGCAGCCCGGAACTCCAGGCGACCACGGACACCAGCCGGTCGCGCACCATGAGCTTGCCCCACTGGAGCAGGCCGAGAGCGAAGTAGCCGCCCAGGAACAGGACGTACCAGCAGACCAGGAAGCCGAACACGCCGCTGAACGGCAGCACCCGCTCGTACAGCATCCAGTTCAGCGCCAGCGAGCCGACCAGCGCTCCGGCCACGGTGAAGACGTCCTCCGGGGTGACGCCGCCGAGCCGCACCTTTGTCTCGGGGCGCGGCGCGGCGGTGTCGGCGGCCGGGGCGGCGGGAGTTGTCGCCGGCTCGGACGCGGCGACCGGCGGGCGGTCGAGCGTGGTCATCGGGTGGTTCCCTTCGACGGGGTCTCTGCGGGGCCGGCCATGTCGGTGCGCCGCCTCAGTCCGCGGTGGAGGCCCCGGAGCGGGACCGGTTGATCACGAAGCCGGCCGCCACGTTGACCAGCAAGGTCAGCGCGAACAGCACAAGGCCGGCCGCCATCAGCGCGGAGAGCGAGAGCGAGTCCGACTCGCCGAAGCGCAGGGCGATCAGCGCCGAGATCGAGTTGGCGCCGTTCTCCAGGATGTGCGAGATGGCCTTGAAGTTCGGCGAGATGATCAGCGCGACCGCGATCGTCTCGCCCATCGCCCGGCCGAAGCCCAGCATGATCGCGCCGATCACACCGCCCTTGCCGAACGGCAGCACCACCGTGCGCACCATCCCCCAGCGGGTCGAGCCCAGCGCGTAGGCGCCCTCCCGCTCGCCCTGCGGGGCCTGGGAGAACACCTCCCGGCTGAGCGAGGTCACGATCGGGATGATCATCAGCGAGACGACCACACCCGCGATGAACGTGGACGAGGTGTAGGAGGTGCCGATGTCCCCGGTGCGCACCTTCAGGAAGGGGATCGCGTCGCCCAAGTGGTTGGAGAGCCAGCGGCTGAAGCCGACCATCCGCGGCTGGAGGAAGAGCATCCCCCACAGGCCGTAGATGATGCTGGGGATCGCCGCCATCAGGTCGACCAGCGAGATCAGCGCCGCACGCAGCCGGACCGGCGCGTACTCGGAGATGAAGATCGCGGTGAAGAGCGCCACCGGCACGGCGATCACCAGCGCGATCACGGCGATCAGCAGGCCGTTCGGGAGCACGGCGGCGATGCCGAAGTTGTGCGCGGCGGTCTGCCACCTCTGCTCGGTCAGGAAGGACCAGCCGACGGCGCGCAACGCGTCCGTACCGCGGAGGATCAGGAAGAAGGCGATCAGTCCCATGATCGCGAAGACCGACAGCCCGGCGATCCGCAGCACCCCGCGGAACACCCGGTCGCCCGGGGTCGCAGGACTGGTGATCGCGCGCGGGACGTCCCGGTCGGGCCCGTGGTCGGGTCGGCCTGGCGCCCCGGCGTACGGTGCCGCGGGGTCGGCGGCGGATGTCATGGTCTGCTCTCCGTACTCGGCGGCGGGGGACGGACGGATCCGGTGCGTACCCATTCGGCCAGTCGGAGGTGGCCGGATCGGGTCGGCCGTGTGTACGAGGGCCCAACGCGGCGACTCTGTAGCGGAGTTGGGAACTCCAGATGGCTTCACATGGCCAGTGGATGGCATGTTCGCAGCGGTGCGCGCGCTCAACTCGCTTGAAGGGACGGCGATTTGAGTGCGATCGAGCGTGGTCGGACCGCTGGCCGGTTTCGCCCCAACGATCAACGCGCGTTGACGCCCGGCCGCTTGGCGCATGCGAAAACGACTCGGCGGGGCCGGAACGGCGGCCCCGCCGAGTCGCTCGGGTGGTGCGAGTGGTGCGAGTGGTGCGAGTGGTGCGAGTGGTGCGAGTGGTGCGGTCAGTGCGTCACGGGCGGCGGCGCACCCGCGCCCAGCCCTGCCGCAGCCCGGTCAGCGCCCGCGCCCCGGCGGGCGTACCGCCCAGGACCAGGGCCGCCGGACCGCCGACCAGCAGCACCCCGCCACCGATCAGCGCGATGGGCAGCAGCAGCCGGGCCATGCCGGAGCGGTCCGCCGCCGGAGTCCCGGCGGCGACAGGCGCGGCGGCAAGCGACTTGCCGGGCGCGCTCGGGGTGGCGCCGGGCTTGGCTCCCGGGGCTGGCGCAGCGGGCGCACCGGCACCGCCGGCCGCGGTACCGGCACCTGTACCGCTGCCGGACAGGCCACTGGCGGAGTTGGAGCCGGAGCCGCCGGTCGAGGAGTCCCCGGAGCCACCGGAGGACCCGCCGCCCTCGCCGACCTGGGTCACCGAAGCGACGTTCGGGGCGGTGCTCCCGCCCCCGCCACCGCCGGCGGCCGGGGTCGAGCCGTCACCACCGGTCGCGGGCGGGTTCGGCGGCGCGGCCTGGTTGCCGGGCAGCTTGGCGTCCTGCGCCTCCAGGTGGCTGATGGCGTCGGCCGCCTGGGTCCGCTGGGCTGCGGTGAGGGCGAGGAAGCCGGGCGCGAGGTGGCCGGGCTCGTGGCCGTAGACCTGGCCGGTAGTGGTGATCGCATGCATGAACTTGCTCATCGCCGCCACCTTGTCGGCCGCGACGTCCTTGGTCGGGAGCATCGCGTACTGCACCGTGGTCAGCGGGTAGGCCTTCTGGTCCCGGGAGAACGCCGTGTCGGACGTGCCGTACGGCAGCGACTGCGTGCCGGTCGCCTGGTCGACGGTCATGTCGGCGACGGCAGCCTGGAAGCCCGGCGCGTCCGGGGAGGCGAAACCGCCGGCCGGGTTGAGCAGTTGGGCCTCGGGCAGCGAGTAGGCCTTGGCCTCACCGCTGTCCATGATCGCGAACAGCATCCGCTGGCCGACCTTCTGTGCCGGGCACTGGTCGTGGGAGCCGTCCGTCTTCGTGTCCGTACTGACGCAGTTGGGCTGGTTCCAGAGCACCTTGCGCACCACGTCGTTCAGCCCGGTCGCGATCGGGTTCCACTCGAACTGCTTCCAGTGGGCCTTCGCGTTGTCGGTCGAGTCCGCGACGCCCGAGGAGTCCTGCCGCACGAACGAGTCGACCGGGTAGCCGGAGAAGCCCGGGCGCTCGTAGTACGTGTCCACGTGCATGCCCCACGGATCGGCTTCGCCGTCCAGGAACCTCACCGCGTCGGGGTCCGAGGCGATCCACGAGGTCAGCTGGTAGGTCATGTCAGCCGTGCCGCCGAACACCGTCGGGCTGAAGTCGGAGTAGGAGCACCCGGTCGGCCACGTCAACTTGCTGTCGGCGGGCAACGGGTTCAGCTTCTGGAACTCCTGATCGTCGAAGATGCAGGTGGGGTTGCCCTGGACCGACTTGACGTCAGTACCCGGAGAACCGTACGACTGCGTCAGCAGCTTCGCCATCAGCCTGGCGTTGAGCTTCATGCTCCTGATCTGACGGCCGGTGCCAGGCGCATCCACGACGAACACCACGGAGATCCCCGACGAGGTGATCGGCGCGTACACGTAGGGCCTCGGAGGTGGCGACTGGGTGTCCGGACGGGCCGTCAGAGCCATGTCCTTGGCACCCGCCAGGAAGTCCGAGCGTGCCTGTGCGTCACCGTTCGCGAAGCCGTAGTTCAGCGACATCGGCTCCGTACCCGTGCACAACCCCGCCTGCCACTGCTCCATCGCCCGCTTCGCCGGTTCGAGGCCGGACACGGTGAAGGCCGAGTTCTGACCGGGGCAGGCCTTCGCCGTGGCCGCGAACTGCAACGGGATGACCGTGCGGCGGCCCCAGGAGCACTGCTCGGAGGTCTTCAGCTTCGTCCACTTGTTCAGACCGGCCTCCAACGTCAGGTCGGAGGGCAGGTCGACGGCGAGATCCAGCGTGTGGTCGTCGCAGTTGACCACACCCTTCTTCGTCTTGTCCGTGTAGCCGAGCGAGTCGCCACCATAGTTGGGCTCCACGACGATCGAGCACGCGTGCTTGTCGTCGCAGCCCAGCGTGGGGCTCTGGTCCGCCGTGAAGAGCTCGATGTCCGCGGAACCCGAGCCGTCCGAACCCGTGACCGCCACGACCATGTTGGACGGGAAGTCGGGGAAGGTCGAACCCGGGGCCGGCTGCTTCTGCTGGAACCCCGCCGCCGGGTCCGCGTTGTACAGGGTGCTGTCGTAGCAGTCGGTGATCTGCGGATCTTCGCCCCGACACTGGTACACGCGCACCTGGTAGTACGGCAGGCGGGCGCGTCGGGCCGGCCCGTTCTGCCAGGGAAGCCCACTGGCGGCGGCGGAGGGGGTGAACCCCGTCCAGCTGACGTGGACCACCTGGTTGACCAGGTCCTTCGTCTGCGCGACGGTGACGCTGCCCTGAGTCGTACCGTAGACCTTGCCCTTGGGGTCCCAGATCGTCGGCCCCGTCTTGGTCACGGCGGAGTCCTCGGCCGCGGCACGCGGCACGGCACCCAACCCGATCGGCACCACACCGATCGCCACCACCACCGACCACACCAACGCGATCGCCGGCATCCGACGACGCCACCATCCCGGATGTCTCCGGTCGGGCAGGCGGATTCTCATGGCGGGCACCTCCGTACGATTGCGCGCCGCTCGGAAGCGCGGCGCGAGGGGATCAGGCAGCGAGCGGCCAACGATTCCGGTACACATCCATTCGGCCAGTCACAGGTGGCCGGATCCGGTCGTGCATGTGTACGGGACCCCAACGCGGCAACTCTGTAGCGGAGTTGACCCCTCCACGCGACCAGGCCCGCGCCTCCCGGCGCGGGCCTGCCGCTCAATCGGCCGACAGTGCTCAGCCGTTGAAGGTGAACGAGAAGGAGCCGACACCCTGGCCCGCCGTGAAGAAGCCGGTGTTCAGCTGAGTGTCGAGGTACTGGGCCCCGGTGGCGTCCAGCGTGAGGGCGGACGCGGTCAGGGTCTGGGTGGTGCCGCTCTGGCTGCTGTGCTGGATGCCGGTCGGGCGCAGCAGCGAGACCGGCGCGGTGCCGCCGACCGGCACACCGGTGACGCGCCAGCGGTCGGCGCTGAACGCGAGCTGGTTGAAGAGCACGCTCTTGCCGGTCTGGACGTCGACGAACAGCAGGCTGCCGTCGAGGGTCACGTTGCCGTAGTAGCCGCGCAGGTTGACGCTGCCACCGGTCACCGGAAGGCTGGTCGACAGGCCCGTGGTGCTGTCGTAGGCGACGCTGGCGTTCGGCAGCGGAACGATGAACACGCCGCTGGTGGCCGCGTTCTGAAGGAACGTGTTGTTCTCGACCACAACGGCGCTACCGGTGGGGGTGGCAGCGGGGGTGGTGTCGGCCGCGGCGACGCCGCTGAAACCGGTCGCGGCGAGAACGACCGCGACGCCGCCGGCGAGGAACCGGGCGGTGGTACGGGACATGCTGGTCTCCTTGGGAGAGGAAGGTGTCGCGTTGGGGGTGGAGCACCGGCCCGAGGACCGGCCGACGGCTGCGGCCGCTGCCGCGTCCGTGGTTCAGGGGTGCGACATGAAGCCGCAGTTGAGGACCGCTGGATACCGGTAGTTCGCCGGATCGGCGGCCGCGACCGGGTCGTTGCAGACCCGGCCGTTCGGGCCGAGGACCGTCTGCATCGCCGTCGCCTTCGCCGTACC
This sequence comes from Kitasatospora sp. NPDC048296, assembly GCF_043201815.1. Classification (NCBI taxonomy): domain Bacteria; kingdom Bacillati; phylum Actinomycetota; class Actinomycetes; order Kitasatosporales; family Streptomycetaceae; genus Kitasatospora; species Kitasatospora sp. NPDC048296. Next base: position 20,868 of record NZ_JBICZB010000035.1, on the reverse strand, counting down.
CGCCTCCGGGTCGCCCTCTCGGACGACGGTCGACACGGGGTGGCCGAACTGCGAGTTGGCGAAAACCGGATCGATCTGGCTGTTGGTGACCGGGTTCAGGATCGCGCCGTCCACGCTGATGTCGCGCAGGGCCCGGCCCCCGGATCGGCCGTCGCGGCGCCGCCGAACAGCGGCAGCGCGGGGGCGCCGATCGCGATGACGAGAGCCTTGGCGGTGATCGCGCGCACGGTCCCGCTCCTCTCAGGTGAGGGTCTCGACGCCGCAGGCCGGGGTCGTCAGGTAGCCGTAGCTCTGGATGTCCGCAGCGGCGACGGGGTCATTGCAGATCCAGCCGTCGGGTCCGAAGATCGCCTGAAGCGCCTGCCCGTGGGCGTCGTTCGCGGACCACTCGCCGTCCCGGACGACGTCGTAGATCACCCGACCGAACGCCGAATTGGCGAGGTCCACATTGATCCGGTTGTTGCTGACCGGTGCCAGCGTGACAGTGCCGTACACGATGCTCCGCAGACTCAGACTGCCGGGTGCATCGCCCTGGGTGCTGTGGCCGCCGACGGTCTGCCCCAGGTAGTGACCGACGGAATAGGGGAACACCACATCCGGGTCACCGAGCCCGGAGTCCGTGCCCTGGTTCTCCTCCGGACCGGTCGTGACGCACTGACCCGGGGCCGTGACGCCGATCGCGGCCAGGAAGAACGCTCGCGTACCGGAGTTGACCTGCGGCAGGAACGGCTTGATGGTGGCGTCGGGCAGGCTCGGGTCGATCCAGCTCCAGTTGGTGATTTCGCAGCGGTAGATCGCGGCCAGCTGGTCGACGGTCAACTGCGTCGGGGCGTTGCCGTTCACCTGGGCGGACCAGGTCACCGCGTCCCTCGCCAACGGGACGAAGTCCAGGCCGTGGGGATCGGTCGGCAACGGAGCCCGATCCGACCGGGCGAAGTCGACCGTCGCACCGGCATTGCCGGCCAGGGCCCGCACACCGGCGCCGGCGCCGTCGGGCCGCAGGATCGTCGTCGCTCCGGTCTTGGTGGTGATCGGGGAAGTGCCGGTCGCGTCCCAGCTGTACAGGTGCGGCGCGGTGGAGCCGGTACCCAGGGATGCGTTGTAGTCGATCGCGAGCTGGTTCAGGAGCCCCTGGGAGGTCTGCGCCCCCACACCCACGAGGTCCTGCGCCTGGGGGGAGACCATCGGATCGGCCGTGGCACTCCCTACCGACAGCGATACTGCCAACGCGGCCGCCGCGCAGACCGCGCGCAGCCTGGATCCGATCCGCAAGACCCCACCCCTCAGATTGATCCAGCCGTTGGGCCGGCGGCCACGGGCAGGACGCCCGTGGCCGCCGGATGGTGCGAGATGGATCAGGTGAGGTTGGCGACACCACAGGCCGGGGTGGCCAGGAAGCCGTAGCTCGCCAGGTCGGCGGCGGCGGTCGGGTCGTTGCAGATCCAGCCGTTCGAGCCGAAGATCGCCTGCAGGGCCTGGGCGTGGGCGTCGGTGCCGCTCCACTCGGAGTCACGGAAGACGTTGTAGACCACGCGACCGAACTGCGAGTTGGAGAAGTCGGTGTCGATCTGGTTGTTGGTGATGGGGGTCAGGGTGACACCGCCCGCCACGACGTTACGCAGGGACAGGTTGCCCGGCGCGTCGGTGGTGGTGCCGTGGCCGCCGACCGTCTGGCCGATGTAGTGGGCGACGGAGTAGGGGAAGACCACGTTCGGGTCGGTCAGGTTGGTGTCGGTGCCCTCGTTCTCCTCCGGGCCGCTGGTGACGCAGCTGCCCGGGGTGGCGACGTTGATCGCGCTGAGGAAGAAGGAGCGCGTGCCGGAGTCGGCCTGCGGCAGGAACGGCTTGATGGCGGCGTTCGGCAGGCTGCTGTTGATCTGCTGCCAGTTGGTGATGGTGCACTTGTAGATGCCGGTCAGCTGGTCAGCGGTCAGCTGCGCCGGGGCGTTGCCGTTCGCCTGCGCGGACCAGGTCACCGCGTCCTTGGCCAGCGTGACGAAGTCCAGGCCGTGGGCGTCGGTGGCCGCCGGGCCGCGGGAGGAGCGGGCGAAGTCCACGGTCGCGCTGGTGTTGGCGACCAGGGCCTTGATGCCGGCGCCGGAGCCGTTCGGGCGGGCGATCGAGGTGGCACCGGTCTTGGTGGTGATCGGCGAGGTGCCGGTCGCGTCCCAGCTGTACAGGTGCGGCGCGGTGGAGCCGGCGCCCAGGGAGGCGTTGTAGTCGGCCGAGAACTGGTTCAGGACGGACTGGATGGTGTCCGAGCCGACGCCGACGATGTCCTGGGCGGCCGGGGTGACGCCGGCGGCCGGGTCGGCGACAGCGGCGCCCGAGGCGATGGTGACCAGCGAGGTCGCCAGGGCGGCGGCGGTGAGCAGCTTGGCAGCGGTCTTACGCATGTTCCTCTTCCTTCGGTGGGAGAGACCTACATCGCGTGAACCCGTGCTCCGGGGGGAGTCCGGGAGCCGGTGGCCGCGTCCGCTGCGGCCGCTCCGGCAGTGCAGATCCTGTCCGGCCGGGAGGTTCCGCCGGAAGGGTGGTCGGGTCCGACTCGGGAATGTCGACTCATCGGTTCGACGAGGTTTAGGCACTGGTCAGCCTGGCCGTGACAGGGGCGAAACAACCAGCTCAGAAGCCGTGGACGTTCTTCTCCAGGTGGCTGCTCGGGGTGTTGCCGGAAACCTGTGCTTCACCGGAACAGCACGTACGGCCGACCGGTCACAGCGGCCGGCGGCCGTCCCGCCCGCCCCGCCGCAGCTCCTGCCCCACCCACTGCAGTCCGGCCAGGAAGCCCTCGACGCCCGCCTGGCACTGGTCGCGCCGCAGGTACCCGCGCGCACTGCGGGCCACCGGCACGGAAGCGGCCGCCCCGGGCCGGGTGCTGCGCACCGGCAGGTAGGCGGACCACACCCACTGCCGCCCCTCGGACTGCGTGACGGAACACCGAAGGGCGGCCCGCTCGATGATCAACTCACGCACCGCATCGGCGAGTTCCCCCTCGCTCCGGTAGGTGCGCACGCCGACCCCGAGCGGCCGCCCGTTGGCGGCCCGCAGCGCCCAGCCCACACAGCGGTCGGCCGCGGGCACGATCAGCAGCCGCGGTCCGCGCCGCTCAGCGGCCATCGGGACGTCTCAACGACACGGCTCTCTCGGGCAGTTCGCGCGCCGGCTGTTTGGCGAGCAGCACCACGAAGCGCCGAAAGGCGTTCTGGCAGGTCGCGTACCGCTCGTAGGCACGGCTGGACCGCACCTCGGGCAGACCGCGCGATCCGGGGATGACCCAGATCCACCCGATCCCGTCGCGGACATGGGTGATCCGCGCGGTCAGTTCGGCGGCACCCACGCGCAGGCCGTCGAAGCCCCGCTCGGCCTCGCCGGGCGTCTCGAACAGCGCGGGGGTGATCGCGACCACCCGGCCGTTGGGCGCCTTCAGCTGCCAGCGGTAGCGCCCGTCCGGAGCACGCTCGGCCCGGAACCCCCCTCGACTTGCCCCTGCTGCGGTGTTGCCGCGGCCGGAAGCGTTCACTGCCCCTCCGTCCGGTTTCCCCTCCGAGACGGATGACAAGCTATGTGTGCACACGGAAGCGCCGATAGCCCAGAACGTTCACAACTTGCGCCGTTGGTCGGGAAGTTCTCCCTCGTTCAGCTTTCACCTAACGCTTGTCACGCACCTACAGCCGGGCCGTCCAACGCACCGTCGTCCCCTTCCGGTAGGGCCCGCACTCGTGCCAGGCGGCCCCGCCGAGCGCCTCCGCCCGGCGGGTCAGGTTGAGCAGTCCGCTGCGCCGCCCGCCCGCCGGGATGCCCACCCCGTCGTCGGTCACGGTGAGCAGCACGCCGGGCCGTCCACCGCGGTCCAGCGACTCGGGGTCGCCACCGACCGGCCGGCCGCCGTCGTCCAGGTGGACGGTGGCGTCGATCTCCACGCCGACCCGGGAGGCCCGCGCGTGCCGGGCCGTGTTGGAGAGCATCTCCCGCAGCGCGGCCAGGAGTTGGCGACCGGTGTTCTCGCCGACCAGGCTCTCCACCGGCCCGACGAAGCTCACCGAGGGCTTGAAGCCGAGCGCCGCCGCGGCCTGGCTGGCCTCCCGCAGGACGCGGGTGCGCAGGGTGTCGGGGGCGTCGCCGTGGTTGTCGTGCTGGAGGGCGTAGATGGTGGTGCGGACCTCCTGGATGGTGGCGTCCAGTTCGTCCACCGCGTTGCCGATGCCGACCTTCACCTCGGGGACGACGGCGCGCCGGGCCGCGCTCTCCAGCATCATCCCGGTGGCGAACAGCCGCTGGATCACCAGGTCGTGGAGGTCGCGGGCGATCCGGTCGCGGTCCTGGAAGACGGCGAGGCGCTGCTGGTCGCGCTGGCCCTCGGCGAGGCGCAGGGCGAGGGCGGCCTGCGAGGCGAAGGTCTCGGCGAGCTGCTTCTCGGAGTCGGTGAACGGCAGCGCGCCGCGCGGGCGCCAGACGCAGAGCCCACCGAGCACCCGCCCGGCGGCGACCATCGGGACGGCCATGGACGGGCCGAAGCTGCGGGCGAGCCGGATCACCACGGTCGGGTCGCTGGACATGTCGTCCAGGTGGACGCTCTCCCCGGCCAGCAGCCGGGCCGCGAAACTGTCCTTGGGGAGCAGCTCGCCACGGACGAACTCGGCGGCCTCGCCGGAGGCGTGGGCGACCCGCATCTGCCCGTCGCTCTCGCCGACGGGGCCGGTGGGCAGCAGGATCATGCCGAGCGCGGCGTCCGCCAACTCCCGCACCTGCTCGGCGGCCACGGTCAGCGCGCCCTCGGCCTGCTCGGTGGAGAGCAGCGCGGTGGTGACGGCGGCGGCGCCGGCGATCCAGCGTTCGCGGCGGCGCCCCTCCTCGTACAGCCGGGAGTTCTCGATCGCCACGCCGGCGGCCGCGGCGAGCGCGTGCACCACCTGCTCGTCCTCGGGGGTGAAGGCTCCGCCGCCCTTCTTCTCGGTGAGGTAGAGGTTGCCGAAGACCTCCTCGCGGACCCGGATCGGCACGCCCAGGAAGGTGACCATCTGCGGGTGGTGCGGCGGGAAGCCGGAGGAACGCGGGTCGGCGCCGAGGTCGGCCAGCCGCAGCGGCTCGGGGCGGTCGATGAGCGCGCCGAGGATGCCGCGCCCGGCGGGCAGTTCGCCGATCTCGGCGGCGGTCTCGTCGTCGATGCCGACGTGGATGAAGTCGGCCAGGCCGTGCCCGCCGGGGGCGATCACGCCGAGCGCCGCGTACCGGGCGTCGACCAGTTCGGCGGCGCCGGTGGCGATCCGGTGCAGGGTGGCGTGCAGGTCGAGCCCGGCGCCGATGGAGACCACCGCCTCCAGCAGGCGCTGCATCCGGTCGGTGACCGCGGCGGCCGACTGCAGGCGCTCCGCGACCTCGGTGACCAGGGTGTCCAGCCCGAGCGAGGCGATCTCGGGCACCCGATGGGGTGTCGGCTCGGGGGCGGCCTCGGGAAGGTCCGGCGTGGGGTCCATGAAGAAAGCCTAGTTTGTACGGTTTTCAGCCGAAGGGAGACGCGGCTTTTGCACGTGGCCGTCAGCGGCCCACCGGCTCCAGCAGCAGCCCGTCCGCCTCCCGCTCCCGGCGCCACATCGCGTGCAACCGCCCGTCCGGGTCGGCGACCAGCTCGGACCAGCGGCCGCGCTCGGCGACCCGGCCGCCGTCCAGCACCAGCACCTCGTCCACGGCGGCGTCGTCCAGCCCGGCGAGCCGGTGGGTGATCAGCACGGTGGTGCGGCCCTCGGTGGCGGCCAGCAGGTCGGCGGTGAGGGCGTCGGCGGTGGGCAGGTCGAGGTGCTCGGCGGGCTCGTCCAGGACCAGCACCGGGAAGTCCGCGAGCAGCGCCCGGGCGAGCGCGAGCCGCTGCCGCTGGCCGCCGGAGAGGCGGGCGCCGTGCTCGCCGACCATGGTGTCCAGGCCCTCCGGCAGGCCGTCCGTCCAGTCCAGCAGCCGGGCGGCGGCGAGCGCGGCGCGCAGTTCGGCCTCGTCCGCGCCCGGGCGGGCCAGCCGCAGGTTCTCCCGCAGGGAGCTGTCGAAGACATGGGCGTCCTGGGCGCAGAGGCCGATCACCCGGCGGACGTCCTCGCCCGCGAGCGCGCGGCTGTCCACAGCCTGTGGACGACCGGCGGCGAAGGTGACGGACCCGGCGCCCGGCTCCAGGAAGCGCAGCAGCGCCAGGGCGAGGGTGGTCTTGCCGGAGCCGGACGGGCCGACCACGGCGATCCGGCGGCCGGGGGCGAGGTCGAGGTCCAGCCCGGTGAGCGCGTCCACGGCCTGCCCGGGGTGCCGTACGGTCAGCCCGCGCACCGCGACGGGCAGCGGCTGCTCGGGCAGTTCCAGGGGCTCGGCGGGCTCGGCGACGGGCTCCGGCGCGAGGAGCAGCTCGTCCAGCCGGGCCCGGGCGGCGCGGCTGCGCTGGCGGGCCTGGACGGCGAGCGGCATCCCGGTGACGGCCTCGAAGGCGGCCAGCGGGGTCAGCACCACCAGCGCCAGGCAGACCGGGGCGAGCGCCCCGTCGCGCACCCCCTGGATGCCGACGGCCGCCGCGCCCACCACCGTCAGCCCGGTGAGCAGCGCGATCAGCCCGGTGCCGAGCGCGGTGGTGGCGGCCGAGCGGGCGGCCAACCGGGTCAGCGCGGCGTCGGCGGTGCGGACGACGGCCAGCCGGCCGGGCAGCGCGCCGGCCACGGTGAGCTCGGCGGTTCCGGTGAAGGCGTCCACCACGGCGGTGGACAGGTGTCCGCGGGCCGGGGCCTGGCGCCGCTCGGCGCCGGCCGACCAGCGGCCGGCCAGCGCGGGCACCAGCACGCCGGCGAGCAGCAGCCCGAGGCCGAGCACCAGCCCGGCGGCGGGCAGGAAGACGCCCAGCGCCACCGCCGAGCCCAGCGCGACCACGCCGGCGACGGCGGCGGGCAGCCGCCAGCGCAGGTAGTGGTCCTGGATCGCGTCGACGTCGGCGACCAGCCGGGAGAGCAGGTCCCCGCGCCGGAAGGCGGGCAGTCCGGCCGGGGCGAGCCCGGTCAGCCGCCGGTAGACGGCGGCCCGCAGGGTGCCGAGGGTGCGCAGCACGGCGTCGTGCGAGACCAGCCGCTCGGTGTAGCGGAAGAAGCTGCGGCCGATGCCGAAGGCGCGGACCGCGGTGACGGCCATCATCAGGTAGAGCACCGGGGGCATCTGGGAGGCCCGGGAGATCAGGTAGCCGGAGGTTGCCATCAGGGCGACGGCGCAGCCGAGGGCGAGCGAGCCGAGCAGCACGGACAGTGCCAGCCGGGGGGCGGCGGGCTCGCTCGCGGGCTCCTCGGGCACGGCGGGGGCGTCGGTCGGCCGCCCGCTGTGGACGAGCGGGGCTGTGATTCGCCCGCTCGCTGTGACTCGCTCGCTCGCCTCCGGGCGCTCCGACCCGGCGCCGACGCTCCTTGCTCCGGCACTCCCTCCTTCGTCGGTCGCTTGTCGCTCGTCACTTTCGGCACCGGCGCGCCCTTCGGCTCGGGGCGGGACTCGCTCGCTCGCCTCCGGGCGCTCCGACCCTGCGACTCGGGGCGGGTCCAGCCGTACCCGCTCGTCCGCGGCCGCCAGCAGCGCGGGCCGGTGGGCGACGATCAGCACGGTGCGCGCCGGGTCCTCGGCGAGCGTGCGGACGGCGGCCACGACGGCGGCCTCGGAGGCGCCGTCCAGGTTGGCGGTGGGCTCGTCCAGCAGCACCAGCGGCCGGTCGTCGGCGAGCAGCACCCGGGCGAGCGCGAGGCGCTGGCGCTGTCCGGCGGAGAGCCCGGCGCCGTCCTCCCCCAGCTCGGCGTCCAGGTCGGTGACGAAGTCGAGCGCGTGGGCGGCCCGCAGCGCCGTCCACAGCTGCTCGTCGCCCGCGTCCGGCCGGTAGAGCCGCAGGTTCTCGGCGACCGTCCCGGCGAACAGGTGGGGGTGCTGCGGCACCCAGGCGATCTGCCGCCGCCAACCGGCCGGTTCCAGCTCGGCGAGGTCGTACGAACGCCCGTCGGCGGCGGTGATCCGGACGGTGCCGGCCTCGGGGGCGGTGAGGCCGAGCAGCACCGACAGCAGCGTGGACTTGCCGGCCCCGCTCGGGCCGGTGAGGGCGGTGCTGGAGCCCGGACGCAGGGAGAGCGCGGCGCCGTCCAGCGCGGGCACGGCGCGCCCGGGGTGGCGTACGGTCAGCCCCTCGACGGTGATCGTGGCGCCGGTGAGGTCCGGCGTCTCGAGCGTCCCGGCGGCGGGCAGCGGGGTCTCCAGCACCTGGAAGATCTCGTCGGCGGCGGTCAGCCCTTCGACGCTGGAGTGGTAGAGCGCGCCGACCTGGCGGATCGGGAAGTACACCTCTGGGGCGAGGACGAGGATCAGCAGCCCGGTCTCCAGGTCGAGCGAGCCGTCCACCAGCCGGAAGCCGATGGTGACCGCGACCAGCGCGACGGACAGGGTGGAGAGCAGCTCCAGCGCGAAGGAGGAGATGAAGGCGATCCGCAGGGTGCGCAGGGTCGCCCGGCGGTAGTCGGCGGTGATCCGGGCGATGGTGGCGGCCTGGGCGCGGGCCCGGTTGAACACCTTGAGGGTGGGCAGGCCGGCGACCACGTCGAGGAAGTGGTGGGAGAGCCGGGCCAGGGTGTCCCACTGGCGGTCCATCTTCGACTGGGTGGCCATCCCGATCAGCACCATGAACAGCGGGATCAGCGGCAGCGTCCCGGCGATGATCGCGGCCGAGGTGAGGTCGGCGCCGACGATCCGCAGCAGCACGATCACCGGGACGACCACGGCCAGCGCCAGTTGCGGGAGGTAGCGGGCGAAGTAGTCGTCCAGCGCGTCGATGCCGCGGGTGGCGAGGGTGGTGAGTTCGCCGGTGCGCCGGCCCGCCAGGTAGGACGGGCCGAGTGTGGTGGCGTGGTCGAGCAGCCGCAGCCGCAGGGTGGACTTCACCCGGGCGACGGAGCGGTGCGCGGTGAGCTCGGTGAGCCAGCCGACCAGCCCGCGGCCGACGGCCGTCAGGGCGAGCAGCGCCAGCGGTGTGGTCAGTTCGCCGAGGGTGGCGCCGCGCTGGAAGCCGCGGACGACGATCTCGGCGATCAGGCCGGCTTGGGCGACCACCAGGGCCGCGCCCGCCCCGCCGAGGAGCACGGATCCGGCGAGGAAGGCACGGGTGGTGCGGGCGTACCCGAGGAGTCGGGGATCGACGGGCTTCACGGCGTCAGGCCTGGTCGCGCGGGGCGGCCGGGAACTGACCGTTGTGCCCGGTGCGGCCGGGGATGTGCTGGACGCCGATCCGCTTGCGGAACACCCAGTAGGTCCAGCCCTGGTAGAGCAGCACCAGCGGGGTGAACACGGCCGCCACGACGGTCATCAGCTTGAGCGTGTACGGCGCGGAGGCCGCGTTGCCGACGGTCAGGCTCCAGCCGGGGTTCAGCGTGGACGGCATGACGTTCGGGAAGAGCGCCAGGAAGAGCATCGCGACCGCGGCCACGACGGTCGCGCCGGAGAGGACGAACGCCCAGCCCTCGCGGCCGCGCTGGTTGGCCGCCAGCGCGCCGACCAGGGCCAGCCCGGCGATCACCATCGCGACCAGGCTCCTGGCGTTGCCGCTGTGCGCCTGGGTCCAGACCAGGAAGCCGAGGGTGAGCACGGCGGTCGCCAGGCCCGCCTGCAGCGCGGCCCTGCGAGCCCGCTCGCGGATCTCGCCGACCGTCTTGAGCGCCGCGAACACCGCGCCGTGGAAGGTGAACAGGGCGAGCGTCACCAGGCCGCCGAGCAGGGCGTACGGGTTGAACAGGTCCCAGACGGTGCCGACGTAGTTCTTCTGCGCGTCGATGTCCACGCCGCGCACGATGTTGGCGAAGGTCACGCCCCACAGGAAGGCCGGGATGAGGGAGGTCCAGAAGATGGCCTCCTCCCAGTTGCGCTGCCAGCGGGCACCGTCGCGCTTGGCCCGGTACTCGAAGGCCACGCCGCGGACGATCAGGCAGACCAGGATGACCAGCAGCGGGATGTAGAAGCCGCTGAAGAGGGTCGCGTACCAGTCCGGGAAGGCGGCGAAGGTGGCGCCGGCGGCGGTCAGCAGCCAGACCTCGTTGCCGTCCCAGACCGGGCCGATGGTGTTGATCAGCACCCGGCGCTCGGTGGTGTCGCGGGCGAGCGGCTTGGTGAGGACACCGATCCCGAAGTCGAAGCCCTCCAGGAAGAAGTAGCCGATCCACAGGACCGCGATCAGCACGAACCAGACGTCGTGGAGTTGCATGTCAGATCCTCAGTTCCACGGTGGGGTGCGTCAGTGCGTCAGTACGCGAAGGCGAGCGGCTTGTCGGCTTCCTCGTCCGCGGACGGGCCGCGCAGCGTCGGGTCCTTGGCCGGGGGCCGCTCGGTCACCACCGGGCCGGCCTTGGCGTAGGTGACCAGCAGCCGGACCTCGATCACGGCGAGGATCGCGTACAGCACGGTGAAGGTGACCAGCGCGCCGATCTGGGTGCCGACGCCGACGTTGGGGGAGACGGAGCTCGCCGTGGTCATCAGGCCGAACACGGCCCAGGGCTGACGGCCCATCTCGGTGAAGATCCAGCCGAAGCTGTTGGCGATCAGCGGGAAGCCCATGGTCAGGATGCCGATCCGCCAGCCCCACTTGGTGAGCAGCGGGCTCAACTCCCGCTTCGGGGTGAGCATCAGCCGGGGAACCTCGGTCTCGCCGGTGCGGAACTCGGGGCGCAGGAAGAGCTTCCTGCGGGTGGTCCAGAGGCCGACCAGGCCGGCCATGAAGGAGGTCATCCCGAAGCCGATCATGAAGCGGAAGCCCCAGTAGGTCATGAAGACGTTCGGGATGTAGTCCTTGGGGTCGCCGCCGTGCGCGGCGGCCTCGGCGGCGGCGGTGTCGTTGATGCCGGGGACGGCGGAGCTGAAGTCGCTCTTGGCGAGGAAGGAGAGGACCCCGGGGACCTGCAGCTCGACCGAGTTGCGGCCCTTCCCGACGTCGCCGACCGCGAAGATCGAGAACGGCGCGGGCGCCTGGGTGTCCCACAGCGCCTCGGCGGCGGCCATCTTCATCGGCTGCTGCTCGAACATGACCTTGCCGAGGGTGTCGCCGCTGAGCGCGGTGCCGGCGCCGAAGACGACCGCGAGCACCAGGCCGAGCCGCAGCGAGGTGCGCATCACGGCGGTCTTCTTCGGGTCGGCGGTCTCGGGCCTGCGCTTGGCCTTCCAGAGGTGGAAGGAGGCGATGCCGACCATGAAGGCGGCGCCGGTGAGGAAGGCGGCCGTCAGGGTGTGGAAGACGACGGTGAGGGTGGTGTTCTGGAACAGCACCTTGGTGATGTCGGTGAGCTGCGCCTTGCCGGTGGCCGGGTCGATCGCGTAGCCGGTCGGGTGCTGCATCCAGGAGTTGGCGGCCAGGATGAAGTAGGCGGAGAGCACGGTGCCCAGCGAGACCATCCACATGCAGGCACAGTGGATCTTCTTCGGCAGCTTGTCCCAGCCGAAGATCCACAGGCCTATGAAGGTGGACTCGAAGAAGAAGGCGATCAGCGCCTCCATCGCGAGCGGGGCACCGAAGACGTCACCGACGAAGCGGGAGTAGTCGGACCAGTTCATGCCGAACTGGAATTCCTGCACGATTCCGGTGACGACACCCATCGCGATGTTGATGAGGAAGAGCTTTCCCCAGAACTTCGTCGCGTGGAAGTACTTCTCCTTGTTCGTGCGCACCCAGGCGGTCTCCAGCCCGGCCACGATCGCGGCGAGGCTGATGGTGAGCGGCACGAAGAGGAAGTGGTAGACGGTGGTGATGCCGAATTGCCATCGCGCAATGGTCTCGTGAGCGATTGCCAGTTCCACGTCGGCCTCTCTCCAACCGGCCCCTCAGGGCGCTTTCGGACAAACTTCGCCTATAGCCGTAGACCGCTGCTCAAGCACACAAGCTTGTCCGCTTGTGAACGTGAACACGTTCACAAGGCCCAGTATCCATCATCCTTACGGCGGAACCGCAGGTGGGGTGGGGTTGACAGTCGTGTGCCATGCGTCACGGTTTGCGCTGCGGTCCGCACAGTCTGCGGATCGGGCGGGGGCCGGGGCAACGAACGACCGGGCGGACTGCGCGCGGCTCTTGGCCGAACCGGCGCTTGACAGGCTCGCGCCCCGCTCGCTTCGGCGAGCGGGGCGTGCTAGGCGGACTCCCGGTGACGGGCGGCGACTACGGACGGCCCAGGAGCTGAGCGCCCGAGGTGGAGTCGGCGCGGGCCGTGAAGAACTCGGTGAAGCCGCCCAGGAACTCCTCCACCGTGATCCGCCCGTCCCCGTCGGTGTCCAACTGGCGGAAACCGTGCGACAGTTCGGCCGGGTGGACGCGCGGCCCGCCGAACACAACGCGGTACTCGTCGAACTCCAGGAAGCCACTGCCGTCGGTGTCGGCCGCGGTGAACACCGCGCGCAGAGCGGGAAGCAGGCCCTGCTCCAGATAGGCCTCGCCCCGGTCGCAGCCCGCCAGGGTGGCCGCGGTGAACTCCTCCCGGCTGACCTTGCCGTCCCCGTTGGCGTCCATCACCGCACGCAGCTGCTCCCACCAGCCCTCGAACGCCTCGTACACCCGCGCCTCGGCGGCCTCGTCCAGCTCCAGCTGCCAGCACACGTTGTGCGCCATCGCCCGCAGGTCGTGCACGGTGATGTAGCCGTCGCCGGTCTGGTCGAGCACCTCCCGGAAGAACCGGTCCACCCGGGGCCCGCGCGCGTCCCGACCCGGCCGGAACCGGCGCGGCGGGCGCCCCTCCGCCGGGGAGCGGTAGCGCAGCCGGTCCGGGAGGAGCGGGACGACGGCCCCGGCGCCGCGGTGCACCAGGGCGGACAGCAGCGCGCCACGCCGACTGCGGGCCACCCCGAACCGCTCCCGCACCGCCGACGGCAGGTCCGCCACGGTCAGCTCCCGGATCACCCGGGCGACGACCACCCGGGTGATCCGCCACCCGGCGTCCCCGAGGAACCAGAGCCGGCGGGGGCGGGGCGCCTCGCGCAGGATGTCGTCCAGCAGGTAGCGGGCGGCCTCGGTGAGCTCCAGCCGCTCACGGGCGTACCGGGCGAAGTAGGCGGGCAAGTCTGCGGCGCTCTTGGGCAGTTGCCCCTCCGGAAGGCCGAAGGCCGTGATGGCCTCCTTGAACTCGCCGTACAACAGCTCCAGTTGCCCGGCATCGTACGGGTCCCCACCCAGGCGCCGCATCGCGACCACGCACTCGAACAGCGTCAGCAGCACCCACACCCGGGTCGCCGCGTCCCGGGCATCGTACGGCTGCCCGTCCGGCGTCTCCCCCCGGATCCGCTTGTGCGCCCGGTCCAGCCGCGCGACCTCCCGCCGCAGCGCCTCCGCGTCCTGGTAGAACAGCCGCCGACCACTCCCGAGCGTGTGCTCGATCCGCCGCCACGGATGCGCCCGGTACGTCGAGTGCTCCTCCATCCCGGCCGCCACCACCGGATCCGCCGCCTGCAACACCAGCAGGCGCCAGGCGACGAGGGCGACCCGCCACTCGGACAGGTCGCGCTTGAACGACACGGCGGGGTCAGGCACGTCGCACTCCAGTGATTTCGGGGCCGATCACGAAGCCCTTGGCGGGGCCCTCCGGGATGACGGCCTCCTCGCCGTACGGAGTCCGGGCCGAATACTCGTAGGCGCGGCGCTCGCGGTCCGGCCCGGTGAGGATGGTCACCGTGCCACCGTCGTCGTAGTCATCGATGATCACGTACACCGGGATACCGGCGCGGGCATAGGCACGGTGCTTGAGGACATGGTCGCGCGTCCGAGCCTCTGCGTCTGGCGAGACTGTCTCGACCGCTAGCGCGATTCCGGAGGCCAGCAGGCCCAGTCCTTCCGGGTGGTCGATCTGCTCGACATCTCTCGGGCCGACGAAGGCGTCCGGGATGAGCACCTTGAGCCCATGAATGATGTTGCAGCCATTTCCTGACACCCAGCCACTTCCCCGCAGGTGGTCATACAGGCCATGGAGCACCTGCCTGTTGACAATGAAGTGCCGGGTTCCGCCGGTGGGCGACAACGTGATCGCCCCCTCGATGATCTCCGCGTGAAAGCCCTCGGGCGCATCCATGGACTTCCATGCTTGCCAGAGCACCTGGTCCAGGTTTACGACGGTCGCCTCAGCAACGAGCGCACTCATTGGGACACCCTTTCCCGTCCAGTTTGACTGCTCCCCCGCCTGAAGGCAGGGGAGTCCGCCTTCGTCTGGAGGATTTCTGACTCGTGCTGCATGGTTGCCCTACGGACAGCCATGTCTTACGCCCTCAACGTCAGCCGGGTTCAGACCTGCCCGGACGAGCATCACGCGGGCGGAGTTCTTGTCCCTGGGGGAGGAGACTCCGCAGGCGGTGCAGGTGTAGGAGCGCATCCCCAGCGGCAGTGCGTGCTTGGCTCTCGCTCCGCAGTGCGCGCAGTCCATCGTGGTGTGCGCGGGGTGGACGAGCCGGACATCCCGGCCGTGCTTGCGGCCCATCTCGATCAGGGTCGTCTTGGTTGCGCCGATGGCGGCGTCAGCGGCCTTCCTGGCCATGGTGGTCTTGGCGAGGAACTTCGGCTTGAAGTCCTCCACGGCTATGCGGTCGTGGTCGCGGACCACCTGCTTGGCCCACTTGCGGGCGGTGTCCTGGCGCTGACGGACAACCTTCTTGTGCTGTTTCGCGGCCTGCCGCTGCGCCTTGCGGTAACCCTTGGTCTGGGCCTTGCCCTTGGGCTGGCGGCGGCGCGCCATCTGCCGCTGGTAGTGCGCGAGACGCTGGGCGGCTTTCTTCCCGTGCTCGGCGTGCGGAAGATCGTGGTCTTCCGATGTCGTGGTGGCAGTCTCCTTGACGCCCCAGTCGATGCCTATCACGCGGCCGGTGGCGGGCATCGGCTCAAGGACGATGGGGACGACGAACGAGCAGTACCAATGGCCGATGCCGTCCTGGTACACGCGCACCGAGGACGGGTCGGCGGGCAGGTCCCGCGACCACACCACCGTCAGCGCGATACCGCCCGCGAGGTGCAGGCGGCCTTTCTTGATCCGAAAGCCGCGCCGAGTGTAGTTCAGCGATGGCCGGGAGTCCTTGAGCTTCTTGTGCCCGGGCATCCCGGCCCGGCGGTGCACCGGAATCTTCTCCCGGATGTCCTTCTGCGCCTTGGCGCGGGACTTACCGAAATCTCGGATGATCTGCTGCTGAGGGACCGAAGACCCATCACGCAGCCAGGCGTTGCGGGTTCGGGCCTCGGTCAGCATCTTGTCGAGCTGCGCCGGACCGCAGGTGTTCTTCTCCCCGGTAACTTTGTTGCGCTGGTGCACGGCCCTGGACTTGGCCACGGCCTCGTTCCATATCCACCGGCACTTGCCCCACTCCGACATGAGCTGGGCTTCGGTGGTGGCCGACACGCGGAGCCGGAACGTCCACCGGGCATGCCCGGTGCCGGTCCCGGCTTCCTGCAGCGTCATCATGATTCGTTTCGCTCTCCGACTTCCCGAAGACTTGCACCCCCGATGGCAGCACGGTCGCACACGACTGAGGGGCCGAGAGAGTGAACGACAGCAGGTTCACCCGATCGAGGGGCTTGGCGAGTCGATAGACGCTCAGGAGACCCGGTCACCATTCGTGGGCAGTTCGACCCGGAACGTGGCGCCCGCGCCCGGTGCGGTGTCCAGGGTGAGGGTGCCGCCGTGCGCTCGGGTGAGGGCGGTCGCGATGGCGAGGCCGAGTCCGCCGCCGCCGCCGTTGTCGCGGCTGCGGGAGGCGTCGACGCGGTAGAAGCGGTCGAAGACGCGCTGGGCCTGTTCCTCGGTGAGGCCGGGGCCGGCGTCGACGACCTCCAGCAGGCAGACCCCGTCGGCCCCGCCGCCGACCCCGATCCGCACCGGGGTGCCGGGCGGGGTGTGCTTGACCGCGTTGCCGACCAGGTTGGTGACCACCTGCCGCAGCCGCGCCTCGTCGCCGAGGACGGGCGCCGCGCCGGGGGCGCCGGTGCCGGAGGGCCCGGTGAGGGCGACGGGGCGGCTCGGGTCGAGGGCGGTGAGGTCGTGCAGCGCGTCGGCGGCGAGGGTGCGCAGGTCCATCGGGGCGAGGTCGAGTGGGCGTTCCTCGTCCAGCCGGGCGAGCACCAGCAGGTCCTCGACCAGGGTGCCCATCCGGACGGCCTCACTCTCGATCCGGGTCATGGTCCGCTTGACGTCCGCGTCGGTGGGCAGCGCGCCCATCCGGTACAGCTCGGCGAAGCCGCGGATGCCGGCCAGCGGGGTGCGCAGCTCGTGCGATGCGTCGGCGACGAAGGCCCGCATCCGGGCCTCGGACTCGGCGCGGGCGGCGAAGGCCGCCTCGATCTGGGTGAGCATGCCGTTGAGCGCGATCGACAGCCGGCCGACCTCGGTGCCCGGCCAGAGTTCGGGCATCCGGTGGGAGAGTTCGCCGGCCGCGATCCGGGCCGCGCCCTCCTCGATCCGGCGCAGCGGCCGCAGTCCGGCCCGGACGGCGAAGAAGCCGAGTGCGGCGATCAGCAGCAGCACGGCGCCGCCGATCGCCAGGAAGGAGGTGCGCAGCTTGCCGATGGTGGCGTCGATGTCCTCGCGGGAGACGGCCACCATGACGTAGGTCGGGGTGGTGGTCGGCGAGGCGTAGGCGCCGATGCCGGGGGTGGGGGTGCGGGGTGCCCGCAGCGGCAGCACCAGCACCCGCCAGCTGTGGTGGCCCCGCTGGTCGGGCAGGTCGAAGGGGACGTCCGGGGCGGTCCGGGTCGGGTCCAGCCCGGCCAGTTGGGGTGCCGGGTCGCTGTCCGAGACGGGCTGGACCATGAGCGCCTGGACCTTGCCGTCCGAGGACAGGTACTGCACCAGGTACTGGCTGGGCAGGCTGATCCGGCGCCCGGTGACGGCGGGCTTGCCGGCGTCCGGTGTGGTGAGCCGGCCGGGGGGTTTGCGGGACAGCGGCAGCCCGTAGCGCTGGAGCTGTTCGTCCAGCTGCTCCACCAGCTGTGTCCGCACGATGCCGAGCACGAAGGTGTCGCTGACCGCGAGTCCGGTGGTGACCAGCGCGAGCGCGAGGACCAGTAGCCGGGCGCGCAGCGACAACCTGGAGGAGAACCGGGCGAACACGGGCGGGTCCGGTCAGCCCTGCGGGGGGCGGCGCAGCGCGTAGCCGATGCCGCGGACGGTGTGGATCAGCTTGGGGCCGTGGGCCGGGCCGGAGTCGAGCTTGCGGCGCAGGTAGGAGATGTAGGACTCGACGATGGAGAGGTCGCCGCCGAAGTCGTAGGCCCAGACGTGGTCGAGGATCTGCGACTTGGACACCACCCGGCCGACGTTGGCCATCAGGTAGTGCAGCAGCTTGAACTCGGTCGGGGAGAGCGAGACGGGGGTGCCGGCCCGGGTGACCTCGTGGGCGACCGGGTCGAGGCTGAGGTCGGCGACCATCAGCCGGCCGTCCTCGGCGGGCCCGCCTGCCCGGCGCAGGATCGCGCGGATGCGGGCGATCAGTTCTTCCAGGCTGAAGGGCTTGGTGACGTAGTCGTCCGCGCCGGCGGCCAGGCCCTGCACCTTGTCGCCGACGCCGTCCTTGGCGGTGAGGAACAGCACCGGCAGGTGGTCGCCGGGGTGCCCGTGCGCGGGGCCGGCGATCTGGCCGCGGGTGGTGCGCTCGCGCAGCTTCTCGACGACGGTGAAGCCGTCGAGGTCGGGCAGCATGACGTCGAGGACCACCAGGTCCGGTCGCTCGACGGCGATCAGCTCCAGTGCCTCGGTCCCGCTCGCTGCGGAGGCGACCCGGAACCCGGAGAAGCGCAGCGAGGCGGCGAGCAGCTCGCGGATGTTCGGCTCGTCGTCCACGACGAGGAGGAAGGCCTCGCCCTGGCCCCCGGCCACGGCGGAGCCGCCCGGTGTGGTGACAGTGCCTTGCACGGGGGTTTCGCCTCCCGGTCGGACGATGACGTTCAGCATGAGGCTAGCTCTCGGAGGCTATGCGGCATGGATGAATGTTGGATTAACACCTTATCGGTCGGTTTTTGAGCGACAAGCCCGCAGGGGCGGGCTCGGTGGTGTGCGCACGGGCCCCGGGGGCGCGCACCGGCTTCGGGGGCTCGCGGGGAAGCCTACGGCCGGGGAGAGGGACCCCCGGCCGTAGGCTTCCCCGCGCTCAGCGGCTCAGTCGCTCAGCTGCGCGGCGGCGTGAACGTGCTGCCCGGCCTGGTAGCTGCCACCGGGCTGGCGGATCATGACGTTGGCGCGGTTGAACGCGTTGATCAGGGCGATGAGGCAGACCAGCGCCGCGAGCTGCTCCTCGTCGTAGTGCTTCGCCGCGTTCTCCCACACCTCGTCCGTCACCCCGCCCCCGTCGGCCAGTCGGCTGCCCTGCTCCGCCAGCTCCAGGGCGGCCCGCTCGGCGTCCGTGAACACCGTCGCCTCCCGCCAGACCGCCACCAGGTTCAGCCTGGTCGCCTCCTCCCCCGCGAACACGGCCTCCTTGAAGTGCATGTCCACACAGGCCCCGCACCCGTTGATCTGGCTGGCCCGCAGCCGCACCAGCTCCTGGGTCGCGTACGGCACGGTCGAGTCGGCGATCGGCTTGTTGGCCGCTATGAGGTGCTTGAAGACCTTGCCCATGACCGGGCTGGCGAAGGCGTTCAGGCGGGCTTCCATGGTGTACTCCCTCGGGATCGAGCTTTCCGTTGCTGTCCCTTGAGACAGGGCAGCCGGGCGGCCCGTGACAGCCGCCGGTGTGTCCCGCGTCACTCCGCCCAGGGGCGGAGCTTCTCCGGGTCGCGCACCGGGCAGCGCGCCGGGACGAGAGGCGACGGCGGCGGACGTCACAGTCCGGCGCGCGGTCCTGTCGTACTCGGCAGGACCGAACGGAGGAACCCCCGTGAACGACTTCCAGGCGATCGCCGACCGCGTCGAGATCCAGGCGCTGCAGGCCGAGTTCACCGACGCGGTGATGATGCGCGACCGTGCCCGCCTCTCGAAACTCTTCACGCCGGACGGCGTGCTGCGGATGCCCGACATCCCCGTCGAGTTCATCGGCATCGAGCAGATCCGGGTCGGCGGCGAGAAGCTCCAGGAGCAGTGGGACTTCTTCGTGCAGAACACCCACCCGGGCGTGATCGAGATCAACGGCGACACCGCGAGCGGCCGCGCGTACATGCACGAGACCGTCCGGCTGAAGAACGGCTTCCAGGGGATCAACTACGCGATCTACCACGACCGTTACCGTCGAACGGCGGAGGGCTGGCGGTTCGCCGAGCGGGTCTACGAGATCCGCTACCTGGACACCTCCCCGCTGACCGGCTCGGCCCCGGGTGCGGCGCAGGCGCGTCCGCCGTTCACCGACCCGACCCCCGCGGACCGGCTGGAGCGGGCAGCCGCCGCGCTGGCGGAGCACGGCTTCACCGTCGAGGTCCTCGACGACGCCGCCGCCGCGCGCACCCGGGTCCACGAGCTGATCCCGGCGGGAGCGAGTGTGTTCACCGGGACCAGCGAGACCCTGCGACTGTCCGGCCTCGACGAGGACATCAACACCGGCGACCGCTACCGGTCCATCAGGACCAGGGCGCTGAGCATGGACCAGCCCACCGAGGCCGATCACCTCCGGCGTCTGACCGCCACCCCCGACGTCGTCGTGGGCAGCGTCGCCGCCGTCACCGAGACCGGCTCCCTGGTCATCGCCTCGGGCACCGGCAGCCGGCTGCCCGGCTGCGTCGGAGGCGCCGGGCGGGCGATCTGGGTCGTCGGCGCGCAGAAGGTGGTCCCCGACCTGCCCACCGCCCTGCGCCGGGTCCAGGAGCACGCCCTGCCACTGGAGGACGCCCGCACCCGAGCCGCGGACGAGCAGCCCAGCGCCGTCAACCAGCTGCTGGTCCTCAACGCGCCGGCCCGGCTCACCCCTGGCACCGTCCTGCTGCTCCGCGAGGCCGTCGGGCTCTGAGGCCTGCGGATTCTCAGGCCTGCGGGCTCAGTCGGCCCCGCCCGAGGCCGGTTCGGGCTTGCTGTGGAGGATTTCACGGGCCTGCTCGGCGGCGCGGGCGATGCTCTCGGAGACGAAGTCCATGAAGCGGGCGACGTTCTCCAGCCGGACGCCGGCCGGGGTGGCGGGGCCGAGGACCCCGGCGCCCTGTCGGGCGATCTGGACGAACTGGGCGTTGGCGCGGGCCGTGGACATCATCGACTGGTACCAGACGTCGTCGTCGACCACGTAGCGCTCACGGCGGCGGTCGTCGCGCTCCCGGCGGACCAGGCTCTGGCTCTCCAGGAACGCGATCGCCTTGGAGACGGACGCCGGGCTGATCTGGAGGCGCTGGACGAGTTGGGAGGCGGTGAGGCTGCCCTCGTCGGTGGTGAAGAAGCAGGCCAGCACCCGGGCCGTCATCTTGGGCAGGCCCGACTGGATGAAGACGGAGGCGAACATCTCCTCGTACTCGCGCACGGCCTCGACGTCACGCCCGTGCTCCGGCGAGGGCCCGCCCGCCTTCCGGGGCGCGGGCTGCCGGCGGCGCTGGGCGCGCTGTTCGGTGGCGCGGTGGGCGAGTTCGGCGCGGTAGCCGGTGGGGCCGCCGTTGCGCATCACCTCGCGCGTGACGGTCGAGGTCGGGCGTTCCAGGCGGCGGGCGATCTCCGCGTAGGCGAGGCCGTCGGCCAGGCCCAGCGCGATCTGCTGGCGTTCCTGCTGGGTGAGTCTGCCTCCCGGCATCGAGGCCTCCTTCGTGGCGTCCGTGGATGGTTTCAGCATAGCGTTCATTTCACATTCATTGCAACGAGGCAACCAGCGGTTGTTGCATTCGATTCACGATCACTGCAACGATTTCACCGCATCCACCTGCGGTGATGGCGTTTTGACGCAACGCGGATGTTGCCAGATGTGCGAACGCAACGTAGCTTTTCCGTT